>DASQPS010000258.1:0-6514 GCA_035643845.1 Gemmatimonadaceae bacterium
CGCTCACAGTAGCCGCCGGGTCGCGCATGCGCGGCAACGTCTCGTTCGGTTGGGACGACGTGTCGGTTGGGAGCCAGCCACGACTCAGGATGGAGAGTCCCGCGGCGTCATGAGCCCGACGAACGTCGCCGACCCGGGCAAGGCACGTCTCTGCCCGCACTGCAAAGCGACGATTTTGCAGAGCGCGACAATCTGTCCCGCTTGCGACCACAGCCTGAGGTTCGATTCACAACGGAAGCGGAGAGCGCCGCCGAGCTTCTCTCCGCTCCGCGTGGAGGGAACGATCAAGCATCCACCCGTGGGCGAGGCGTGGGAGTATTCGATCGTTTTGTCGATACTCGGCGACCGTGGCGAAGAAGTGTCGCGCCAGGTCGTGAGCGTGGGCGCGCTCAATCCGCAGCAGCAGCGGACGTTCAAGCTGGCGGTCGAAGTATTTACGCCGGCGAGTGAAGCAGGCCAGAAAGACGATTGACCGAGGGCCCAACAATGCAGTTAGTCCTTCGCCCTCGGTCCTCGTAGTGGCAACGCGAACGTCATCGTCGTCCCAACTCCCACCTGGCTCTCGGCCCAGATCCGTCCGCCGTGGGCCTCGACGATACCGCTGGCGATTGAAAGGCCGAGCCCAGCACCCTTCGTTGCGATTTCGCGAGCTCGCCAGAAACGCTCGAACACATGAGGCAAGTTTTCGGCGCTTATGCCAATGCCCGTGTCAGTAACCGATACCATCACTTCTTCAACCTGGCGCGTGAGGCGCAGCCGGACATTGCCTCCTTCGGGTGTGAACTTGATGGCGTTGCCGAGGAGATTGGAAAGGACTTGTACCAGACGGTCGCGATCTCCAATGATCATGGGAATCCCGGGGTCGATATCGCGGTGAATCTCGATCCTTCGCTCGTGCGCTTGCGCGTCGAACAGCTCCACAACCTCGGAGACCAGAACACTTAAATCGACTGAACCAGTGTGAAGGCTCAATGTTCCGCTCTCGATGCTCGCCACGTCCAGTAGATCGCTGATCAACCGCTCCATTGTGCGCGCCGACCGCTGGATCATGTTAACGTGACGCTCGCGGGCCTCACCGGGCGGAACTACCTCGATAACTCCGGCTGCGCCAAGGATCGTATGAACAGGATTCCGCAAGTCGTGCGCGACGACGGCGAGGACTTCGTCCCGAACACGGGTGGAGCGTTCAGCGAGGGCCAGGGCCTCTTCGAGCTGCACGTTGAGTCGCTGCAATTCGTCGTTTCGGCGCGCCGATTCGGCGTGCGCGGCCTGTTCGGCGGCGAGCTCGCGTGCCTGCTCCTCGGCTTGTCGGCGCGAGGTGAGATCGCGGGTGACTTTCGAAAATCCGAGCAATGTGCCGTTGACGTCGCGGATCGCGCTTATGACGACGTTCGCCCAGAACCGCGAGCCGTCCTTGCGAATTCGCCAACCCTCGTCCTCGAAACGACCAACCCGTGCTGCGTCTTTCAGCTCGCGCTTCGGAAATCCATCGGCGACAGCTTCCGCCGGATAGAATATCTCGAATGAACGGCCGAGCACCTCGGGCGCTGTGTATCCCTTGATGAGTCGGGCGCCTTCATTCCAGCTCAGGATGCGGCCTTCGGGGTTAAGCATGAAGACTGCGTAATCCTTGATGCTCTGGACGATCAGCCGATACTGCTCGTCGGAGATACCTCCGGCCGATCCGCCTCCTCCCGTTGTGGCAGCCACGGAATGCTCGGCTGGAGTGGGATCGTTTGGGGAGACCATTGGCGCCATACCTGATATTACGCCTTGCCCCCAGAGAACGCTAAACGTTGACCGACTCACTGATCGAAGCCGCCTGTGCGAATCCCGCTCTTACTCCGCGGCCACCAGCGCGCTGGCAATCGCCGTGTTGTCAAATTTCGGCGGCGAAGAAAATATGAGTCGGCGATTGAATTCGCGGCGCAGAAGCAGCAGACTGAGCGCCAGCTGAATAAACACCGCGCCGAGGGACAGATACCAGATCCAGACGAGTTGAAATCCGGCGCTGCGTGAAAGCACAATCGCCGGCGCGGCGACGAGGAGCACGCGCACACCCGAAGCCACCAGTGACGGAATGGTGTTCCCCATTGCCTGGAACATGCTCGACGCGACGAAGATCAATCCGGACGCAATGAAGGTCCACGACACAATGCGGAGATAGACACCTCCGACGGCAAGCACTGCTGGATCTTTCGAGAACACGCCGATCAATGCGCGCGGCGCCATCTCCCCGATGACGATCAGGAGCACCATGACGCCTGTCACCATGAACGCCGCTGTGCGAAATGTGTCGACGACGCGCTCACGATTGCGCGCGCCGAAATTCTGACCAGCCACCGGCGCCACTGAAAAGCCGAGCGCGACGGCGGGCATGAACATCGACTGAATGACGCGTTGCCCGATGCCGAAACCCGCTTGTGCCGCCGCTCCGAACGGGCGCGCGAGCGAATAGACGACGATCAGATACACCGCCATCATCAGGAATTCGAAGCCGGCAGGCAGCCCAATGTTGAGCATCTTCCGCCAGAGTGCGAGCTGCGGCTTCTGATCGCGCCGAATGAATCGAAGGTACGAATCCTTCGCGACGAAATAGGCGCCGAACCAGATGACCGCGGCAACGATCGCGATCAGCGACGACATCGCGGCGCCGGCAACACCAAACGCGTGACCCGTACCCCAGCCGAAAATCAGAAACGGCGCCAGCACCATGTTGATGATTATCGAGCCGGTCGCGACAATCATCCCCGTTTTGAAGTTGCCCACTCCGCGCAGTGCAGCACCCGCCGCAATCATTAGAAATTGCAGCGCCATCGCCGGGATGAACCACAGCAAATACTGGTTCGCGAGAGCAGCCGTTTCGGGATCCGGACTCATCGCTCGACTATACGGGACGCGCACCAGCAATCCGATAACGAGAAAGATCAATCCGGTAACGGTCGCCAGGACCTGTGCCTGATTGAACATCAGCTGCGCACCTTCGCGATCCTTCCTGCCGATCGCGTGCGATACGACAGTCGTCGTTCCGACGCCGAGCATCTGCGTCAACGCAAGCACGATGAACGTGAGGTTGCCCGCGATTCCCACGGCCGCGACAGCGTGGGTGCCGAGCCTGCCGACCCAGTAAAGATCGATGAGGAAGTACAGCGTCTGGAAGACCATCGTCACGAGCATGAAGCTCGTCGTCTTCAGCAGATGCCGAGTGAGGGGCCCAGTGGTGAGGTCTTCCATCGCGGCTAATGTAGCAGGGATCGGCCAGTTCGTGTAGGATTTTCTCCTACAACGGCGGGGGCGTTGCCCTAACGAGAATCCGCCATTCTCCGACTAAGAAAGGTCTGGGCGAAGAGCATCTTGAACTCTGTTGTAACACCCCCAAATCGGAGTTCAAATGCGTGCTCGTGCTCTCATAGTTTCTGTCGTTACCGGTGTAGCCCTCATCGTGGGTGTGTTCAGCGTTACCGCGGCCGGCCGTGGCGAGCGGGTTGCCCGCGTCGATTTCGACAAAGTCGTTCGCGCAACTTCACCGGCGTACGACGCACGAGTAGCACCCGTTGCGGACGCGCCGATAAAGGAGTTCCGGATACCCATCAAGGATGCGACGCTTAAGATCGCAAAAGGCGTCTCATATAACGGCTGGACTTTCGGAGGCACGGTTCCCGGACCGGTCATCCATGTCCGTGTCGGAGACCTTGTACGTGTCACGGTCGTCAACAATTCGCCGATGCCACACTCGATCGACTTCCATGCGGCTCGCATACCACCGAACATCGCTTACCGGATGATCATGCCGAAGGACTCCGTCCGATTCGAGTTCACCGCGCGCGACGCTGGCGCTTTCATGGTGCATTGCGGCACCCCGCCCGTGACCATGCATTTGATGCAGGGCATGTATTTCCCCTTCATAGTAGATCCAAAGTATGGCTGGGGAACGAAAGCCGACAAAGAGTTCGTGCTGGTGCAGAGTGAGTTCTATGCGAAGCCCGGTGACTCTACGAAAGTCGGCGTGCTGCTTCCTGCAACACCAGATTGGACCGCTGAACAATCGAAGAATCCCAGCCAGGTCGTATTCAACGGGCGCGCGTTTCAGTACAAGGAAAACATGCTCAAGGTCGATGTTGGCGACCGCGTGAGACTGTTCGTCGTCAACGCGGGGCCGAACTTCGACAGCGACTTTCACATCGTCGGCGCGATTTTCGACCGCGTCTACCCGGACGGCAATCCCGATCATGCTCTCGAAGGCGTCCAGACCTATCATGTGCCCGCAGGCGGTGGCGTCGTATTCGAGACGGTTTTCTCGAAGGATGCTAGCGGCGAAGGTCTCTACCCCTTCGTCACGCACAGCTTCGCGGACGCAGAGAAGGGCGCGGTGGGGATGATCCAGGTGGGCTCGCCGAAGAACGCGGTAATGAGTCACTGAGCCCGGCCGTCAAGTCTTGCTAGTTCCAAAATCGATTACGACCCTGCGGTCGTATACCCGCGCGCAGTTCACCGCTGACGTAACCGCTGGCGCAATTGTCGGCGTCGTCGCTCTTCCACTGGCGATCGCGTTTGCAATCGCCAGTGGGCTGACACCCGACCGCGGCCTTTACACAGCGATCATCGCCGGATTCCTCATCTCCGCGCTCGGAGGATCGCGAGTCCAGATCGGCGGACCAACCGGCGCGTTCGTTGTAATCGTGTACGGAGTCGTTCAGCGATACGGCATTGATGGCCTCACGGTCGCCACGCTCATGGCTGGCGTCATACTGGTAGTCCTGGGCGTCGCCCGTCTGGGAGCTGCGATCAAGTTCATTCCCCACCCAGTCATTGTAGGATTTACGAGCGGAATCGCCATTATCATTTTCTCGAGCCAGGTCAAGGATTTCCTCGGGTTGCACGTCTCGAACGTCCCAGCGGACTTCATCCCCAAATGGCGGGTAATCGGTACCCACCTCGGATCCGCGGACATCACTACCATCGAGATGTCTGTTCTCGCGCTCGCGATCATGGCGGTCTGGCCTAAGGTGAGTCGCCGCATCCCGGGTCCTTTTGTGGCGCTGATCCTCACGACCGCTCTGGCTCGTTTCCTCCATCTTCCGATCGAAACAATCGGCAGTCGGTTCGGCTCGATCAGCGCATCCTTCCCTCATCCGACGGTTCCGCACGTCTCGATCAATCAGCTCGCAGGTCTTGTAGCACCAGCGTTCACCATCGCGCTTCTCGCTGCGGTGGAATCGCTACTCTCGGCTGTCGTCGCGGACGGCATGATTGGCGGCCGACACCGTTCGAATATGGAGCTCGTCGCACAGGGGATCGCGAATATCGCGTCGCCGTTGTTTGGCGGGATGCCAGCGACGGGTGCGATCGCCCGCACGGCAACGAACGTCAAAAACGGTGGTCGCACCCCCGTGGCGGGGGTCGTTCACGCTCTTACACTCCTGTTGATTACCGTCTTCTTTGGACGGTGGGCCGGACTGATCCCCCTCGCGACGTTGGCGGCGATCCTCGTCGTCGTCTCGTATCACATGAGCGAGTGGCGCACGTTCCGCGGCGAGTTGACTGCTCCAAAAAGCGATGTGGTGGTTCTTCTGACCACCTTTGGTCTCACCGTTCTGGTGGATCTCACCGTGGCAATCGAGGTCGGGATGGTGCTGGCAGCGTTCCTGTTTATGCGACGTATGGCGGAAGTCACCAACATCAGCATCGTCACGCGCGAGCTGGATGATACCGAATCGGAAGATGACGACGATCCCAACGCCGTGCGCGATCGCAGTGTTCCCAAAGGCGTGGAAGTATTCGAGATCAACGGACCGTTCTTCTTCGGCGCCGCTGAGCAATTCAAGGACACCATCAGCCAGATTGCGAACAAACCGAAAGTTCTGATCATCCGCATGCGCGACGTCCCCGCAATCGATGCAACCGGACTGCACGCGCTCCACGAACTTGCCCGACGCTGCAAGAAAGATGGAACCTTGCTTCTTCTGTCTGACGTGCACTCTCAGCCGATGTTCGCCCTCGTGAGATCGGACATGCTCGAGGAGATGGGCGAAGAGAACCTATTTGGGAATATCGACGACGCGCTCAATCGCGCACGTGATCACCTCGGCCTGTCGCGCCTCTCGCGACCCAATTCGGCGACGCCGACGGTAAATCGGGAAAGGTCTCCTCGGATTGCGTAGAATGTGCGCCACGAGGCCGTGGTCTCAAATCCCGCCTTACGGTTTCGCTTTGCCAGTGCTGACTGACCACACGTAAGAAGCGACTGCAAGGGCCAACGATCGCGATGTAAGCCATGACCCTACACAGGGGTGGGAACTCGCCCGATACTCACCCTCGCAATCCGCCGCGAACTTGCCACCGTCTTCCTTTGCGGGTGGTCGATGACTGCCTCTCGTTGTACGGATGCGGCCGCAACTACCCGAAACTATCCGACAGGAGATCGTATGAACGTTGTCCACCTTCATCTGCTTCTTAATCATCTGCCTGTTTTAGGGAGCCTCTTCGCGCTACTGCTTTTCGCCGGAGCGCTCTA
>DASQPS010000259.1:0-3941 GCA_035643845.1 Gemmatimonadaceae bacterium
TCGCCGCGGCGAGATCGCGTATCTGAAGACTTACGGCTACCGCGATGTCGGGCACAATTTGCCGCTCACCGCGAACTCGGTGATGTCGGCGGCGTCGCTGACCAAAGCTGCATTCGCGACAGTCGTGATGGAGCTCGTGCAGCGAGGCACGCTCGATCTCGACAAGCCGATCGCCCAATATCTTCCCAAACCGCTTCCCGAGTACGCGAAATACTCCGATCTGAGAGGCGACGGTCGCTACAAAACGATCACGCTTCGAATGTTGCTGGATCATACCAGCGGATTCGCGAATTGGCGCTGGTTCGAGAAGGACCGGCACCTCGCCATTCATTTTCAACCGGGGTCTCGCTACGCGTATTCCGGCGAAGGGATGGATCTCGCTCAAATGGTCGTGGAGACTGTGACCGGTAAGACAGTGGCCGTCCTTATGCGCGAGTTGCTTTTCCAACCGCTCGGCATGACCCGCACGAGCATAATCTGGGAGCCTAAGTTCGAGGACGACGTGGCGAACGGCTACGACGAGAAAGAGAGCTTGCTCGAGCGTTCAAAGCCAACACAGGCCAACGTGGCTGGATCGATGCAGACGACCATACACGACTACGCCATTTTTCTGAGCGGTTTTCTGCGCCATCGCCTTCTCGACGCCAGAACAACTTCCGAGATGCTGCGTCGCCAAATCACGATCAATTCGGCGCACCAGTTTCCGACGCTCGCTCCGGAAACGACGACGGAGAATGCCGCGATCGGACTCGGCTATGGCCTCGGCTGGGGACTGTATAAATCTCCCGCGGGTCCTGCGTTCTTCAAGGAAGGCCACGATGACGGATGGAGACATCTCGCTCTGCTGTTCGAGAATGGAGACGGAATTCTCATTATGACGAACAGCTCCAACGGTGAAGCCATCTTCAAACCGCTAATCGACTCACTGTTGGGTCCCACCGCCTTTCCGTTCCAATGGGAGGGTTACACTCCGTAGGGTCACGCGAACGTGAATCGCTTCGCGATGCTACATGACCGATTCGGCGGATCGTGATGCTCCTTCATCATCCCTACGTCCCGCAGGCTAGCGCTTGGACTCCGAAAGCCTTCAACGGATTCTTGCCAGCCGCGGCTAGCGCCGCGTTCAATGCACTGAGATCTCCGCCGTTGATTGCCCGCCACGCAACGATCGACTTCGCAAGATCGCTGCATGCCGACTGGTAAGCCGCTAGCATCGCCGGCGTTGGAGCGACGTCGCCGTTCTCGAAGTTGCCGAGTTGGTTCAAGGTTCGATCGACCAGCTGCACGAGCGTTGGACGCGCGTTGGGTCCGCCACCGAATCCGCCGGCAGCAAAGCCGCCGGTGAGCGTGGGAGCGCGGCCACCAAGTGTGTCGAGTTTGGCGATGTATTCCCGAATGGTCTTCGCGGCAGCGCTCGTCGAATCGCTTCCCATTATCGTGCGCAGCTGCACTCGTGTCGTGTCCGTCTGGTGGTAAGCATCCCACGCCAGCCGCTCCAACGCGTTCAGCTTTCTTATGAGCGCGTCCTGAGCCCTTAGCCCCGCGAGGTTGACTGGCGACCGCGGATCGCTGGTGACGGTCACGCGTTGCGTCTGCGAGTTTCCGTTGGCGGTGAGACGCACGGTGTACGTGCCGGGCGGCACCAGCGCACCCTCTGGCGCGGCCGGCGTCTCCCCGGGATTCGCATTGATCTCGAATGTGTGCCTGAACGCCGGCGGTGCGTCGTAGCGCAAATCCCAATTCACGCGGTGCATGCCGGCGTCAGTTGGCAGCGGCTGCTCGACCTTCACCCAGAAGTTCGGGTGCGGCGGACGCGCCGCTTCGGGTACCGGCGCGATGGGATCGCTGGAGTAGTGCCGAATAGCAACGCCCGATGAATCGAGCACGTCGAGCGTCACTCTCCCACTCGGGCGCGATCCAAGCCAGTAGTAGATGATGGCGCCGTCCGGCGGATTCTCCGCGTGCGGCACCTCCGGAGGAAACGGTGTATCCGCTCCAACATTGCGGCGCACGCGCACCGCGCCATCCGGCTTGAAGAGGTGAACTCCCTCGGCCTCAGTCGCGTTCGAGATCTGTCGCAGCACGGCGTAGTCGTCGAGCACGAAAATCCCACGACCGTAGGTGCCGACGATGAGATCGTTCCCCTTGATCGCAATGTCGCGGAACGACGTCGTCGGCAGGTTGAGCATCAACGACTGCCAGGAGTCGCCGTCATCGAACGACACGTACATTGCGCTCTCGGTGCCGAGGAACAGCAAGCCGGGCCGCTTCGGATCTTCGCGGAGAATGCGCGCGTAGCTGCCGTTGGATTCGCCGGTGGCGAGGCCTTTGGTGATGAGCGTCCACGTCTTGCCGTAATCGCGCGTGCGATACACGTACGGGTTGTAGTCGGCGCTCCCGCGCCGGTCCGCTGTGATGTACGCCTCGCCGGCATTGGTGTGCGACGGTTCCACCGAGTGGATTTGACCCGGCATCGAGAAGCCAGACGCGTCGCTCCACGTCCGGCCGTTGTCGCGCGTGACTTTCACGAGGCCCGTGTTGATTCCCACCCAGATCGTGCCTCGCGCGACTGGAGATGCACCGATCGACATGATGGTGCCGGGGATCGGCTCGCCCGGTTTGGGCGTCGCAGTGTCCGCGGGAATCGGGAAATTCGCTGGATAGCCGAGGTTCGGACTCATCTTCGTCCAGTGCACACCGCCATCGGTCGTCGACATCAGGTACTGAAAGCCCGCGAACAAGTGGTGTGGGTCCCATGGATCGAACAGCAGCGGTGCATCGCTATTGGCGCGAAGATGGAGCGACGGGTCCTGTGACGGGCTCACGTTCACCCACTGCTCGCTCGGAAAGGAAATCCTGATGACGCCGTTGCCGGTCGCGTACACTGTATTCGGGTCGAGCGGATCCGGCAGAACGGTCCCCCACTCCCAGCCGTTGATGGGATTCCAGTCGAGAGGCGTCACCGCGCCCAGGTTGCCGCGCACGCGTGTGCGTATGGCGCCGGCGTCTTGCTGCGACGCGTAGATCCAGTACGGAAAGGAATTGTCCGGCGAGACGTGATAGACCTGCTCGGTCGACTGGTTGTACCACAAGCTCCACGTATCGCCGCCGTCGAGGGTCACGATCGCGCCCTGATCGTAGCCGAGGATGATGCGCTTGCCGTTGGTGGGATCGATCCAGCCTTGCTGCGGATCGTCGCCGCCGGGTGCGCCTCTGAAACCAGTGAAGGTGTTGCCGCCGTCGCGTGAGATGTACGAGGCCGTGTTGAAGACGTAGACGACGTCCGGATTCTTCGGATCGATGTAGACGCCGCAGTTGTAACCACCCTGTCCGTTGCGGATGCGCGTGTCGGCTGCGTCCATCTGCTTCCACGTCGCGCCGCCGTCGTCCGAGCGGAACAGCCCGTTGTTGGTGGTGAAGTAGACGCGCTGCGCGTTGGTGCCGTTCGCGACGGCGATCGACGTGCGGCCGTTGATGCGGGGGAGATTGGTGCCGGCGAGCTCCTTCCACGTGACGCCCGCGTCGACCGATTTGTATATGGAAGTGCCCGTCGGGCCCTGCGAGCGCTGACCACCTGCGGGACCTCCGCCGCCGCCGAGTCCGCTAGGCGGCACGACGGGCAAAAGACCGGTCGGCGGCGCCGCATAGTGGCGAACGGTCGTCGCGAACACCACATCTGGCCGGTCGAATGCGATCGCCAGCTTCTGGATGCCGGTGGAGTCGTCGACGAACAGCGTGCGCGTCCAGCTGGTCCCACCATTCGTGGAGCGGAAGACGCCGCGGTCCTCGCTCTTGTGGCGGACATCGCCCTGCGCCGCGACAAGCACCACGTTCGCGTCGCGCGGATCCACGACGATGCTCGGGATCTGCTTCGTTTTCTCGAGACCGATGCGAGTCCACGTCGCGCCGGCATCGGTGCTCTTGTACATGCCTCTGCCTTC
>DASQPS010000260.1:0-2637 GCA_035643845.1 Gemmatimonadaceae bacterium
ACCGAGTTGGCGAGCGGAATTTTGTGAAGCGCATCAAGGCGCTGCTCCTGCTGCTTCAATCCATCGAGCATAAGCTCCCGCTCGGCAGCATCGAAGTGAACACCGGCCACCTCCTCGGCGCTCGCAATTGTCTCGACTGTAATGTCGGCGCCTGCAGCGAGCTTGGCCCACAACACTCCAGGGAACAGTGTCGAGGTCAGGCCAACGCCAGCGAAGTATCCCATGAATGAACGGCGGTCGAACGTCGTGCTCATTTCCAAACCTCCAGTACCTGCGTCGATTTCCTTATTTAGCGCGGGGGAGCGAGCGCGCTAGACCTGCGACGTGCTGTATGCCGCTTTGCCATCGAATTCCTGGAGCTTTTCGATGTGCATCCAGCGATGGTCGTCGCCGATTGTCCCGACGAGGGCAAGGCAATCAGCATCGGCGATGTTTCCGCCAGCCTCGCGGCTCACGAAACGGCAGCGAAAGTGATCGACGAGTGAGATGCGCCGGCCAGCGGACGGATAAACCATTGCGCCGCGGTTGGTGATCATCTCGAGCCGGAGCTTCGACGATTGTGACAGCGAGTCGAGGCTGGCGGCTAAAGCGCCAGGATCGAGCTGTGACTCGATGTAGACGTCCAGTCCACTGACACGTCTGTTCGTCGCTGGCACGGCGTTAACTCCAGCACGCGCCGGAGGAAGATTGACGCGAGTGTAATCGCGGGGCGGGCTCAGGCGCGAACGCTTTCCAAGATTGGCGATCACGGCCGATGTAAAGTCGGATGTGGACGCCGGATTCTGTACGCCGATCATGTCGCTGGTTCGGACGCCGCTCTCGAGCGTCACCAACACGGCCTGCTCCACGTCGTTTGCGGCTTTGCCTTCGCCGACGTGGCGCAGCATCATCGCGGCGCTGAGTACGAGCGCGGTCGGGTTCGCTCTGTTTTTTCCAGCGATATCGGGCGCAGAGCCGTGGACGGCCTCGAAGATGGCGACGTCGTTGCCGACGTTGGCCGATGGTGCGAAGCCCAGACCTCCGGTGAGGCCGGAGGTCAGGTCGCTCAGGATGTCGCCGTTCATGTTGGTCGTGACGATGACGTCAAATTGTTCGGGACGCATCGCGAGCTGGTGGGCGCAGTTGTCGATCAGAATGTGTTTCGATTCCACGGAGGGGTAATGCGGCGCAAACTCCTCGAACGTATGCTGGAGCAGTCCTTCGGTGAGCTTCATGATGTTCGATTTGGTTGCGCAGTGAACGCGTTTGCGGCCTTCGGCGATTGCGAAGGCGAAAGCGAGCTTCACGATCTTCTCGCAGCCCTCACGTGAAATGATCTTGAGACCTTCCGCGACGCCAGGGGTCTGCATGTACTCGATGCCGGCGTAGAGATCCTCGATGTTTTCGCGGACGATTACGATGTCGAGCTTTCGACCGGTGAACGCCGTTTGTACGCCGGGCAGCTCACGCACCGGCCGAATGTTGCCGTAGGTCTCGAAGAGAGTTCGGAGGGTTACGTTGGCGCTTCTGTTCCCATGACCGATTGGCGTCTCGAGCGGGCCTTTCAGAACGACGTGCGTGCGCTCGATGGATTGAATGGTGTCGGTCGGGATTCCTGTTTTGATTCCCTTCTGAAATGCGCGAGCGCCGGCCTCGCACTTCTCGAATTCGATCGGAGCGTTAGTCGCTCGTATGATGGCGAGCGCGGCGTCGACGACTTCGGGGCCAATGCCGTCGCCGGGAAGAACCGTTATCTTTTGTTTCGCGGATGTCATCGGAGGAAGTTAGTCCTTCCGGGAAATCGTTTCTACCGCGCGCGTAGCTCAGTTGGATAGAGCGTCGGCCTCCGGAGCCGAAGGTCGTGGGTTCGAGTCCCGCCGCGCGCACTGGCCATTCGTGTTTTTTAGATCTCGGCGCGGGCAGGAGGCGAGGAGGTGGGTCGGCGGAGCTTCTCGCCGCGCAATGTCCGCAATCATTGTAGTTGGCGATCCGGGTGTGGCGCGGCTGCGCGACCTCCGCCGACCCACCTCCTCGCCTCCTTCCCTGTCCGAATTCTCTCAGACGCACGACGGCCGTGTGCGCGAGCGCGCGAACTCTTGGTTGCGCGCGGCAAAGACCGCCGGGTGGGAGAGGCGGGGAGTATTCTCTGAAAAACATCGCGCAGACTCGCCTACTCCCTAGGCGCCACTCATATGGCGTTCGCTGAGGCGGCGAGCGAGCAGTTTTTCAGAAAATACTCCCCGCCTCGACCCACGCCATGATCTATCCCGAGCGCGCGACCACGAAGCTACGCGGCTTTGAGCGCCTGCCCGACCTGAGTCAGAGACTGGCGCGCATCGCCGAAAAGCATGCGCGTTTTCTCATGGTAAAAGAGCGCGTTGTCGATTCCCGCGAATCCGTGACCCATGCTGCGCTTGAGTACGATGACGTTTCGCGCACGATCGACGTCGAGAATGGGCATCCCATAAATCGGACTCGATGGATCGTCACGCGCAGCGGGATTCACGACGTCATTCGCCCCCACTACCAGAACGACGTCCGTCTGCGGGAACATCCCATTCACCTGATCCATCTCCAGCAACTGATCGTACGGCACGTTCGCTTCAGCGAGAAGGACATTCATGTGTCCCGGCATCCGGCCAGCAACCGGATGGATCG
>DASQPS010000261.1:0-4188 GCA_035643845.1 Gemmatimonadaceae bacterium
GGTCGGGACTCCGGCGACAACGCTCGCTGGTCGGAGCCCCTAACAGCGCTCGTTCGCTCTGCTCACTCGCGGGTCTCCTCGGGCGCTCGCTTAAGTCGCCTGCGCCCCGACCCCTCCGACTCCCAACCGGATCCGGTCGGCGCGACGACTTCAGTCAGCGCTATTAATTCACCGCGTCCCGCGCCGGCACCGCGCACACCTTCGTACGGACGGAGCCGAGTTGTCGCGGCCGTTTCGAGTATCGGGCTTAATGATCTCGCGCGCTATCCGTGAACTGGCGCAGGTCCGCGGCAAAGTGAACAGTCCCGCGCGCGCCCGTGATTGTGAGCGTCGCAGTGGGAAGGAAGGCATTCACGCCCGCGCAGACGGCGTAGCGTCCGCGCGATTCGTCGGCGATGCCGGCGCTGATGGCCGCTGAGATGTTGCTGCGCGTCCATGATTTGCGCGTGATATCGAACACCACCGTTGTATCGAGTGCCTGGCCTAGACCGACCACTGTGTTCGGACCCGACATGCTGTCAGTGAGCGTGCCCGACGTGGCGGAGATCCGAATGCCATTGCCGCCGGGACAGCCCGGGACCTGTCGACTGCTGGAGTCAGCGAAGGCTGAAGTCCCTGCAACGCCCGTGATGGACTGAGAGGGCGAGGGCACCTCAGGCCGTTTCGAGCTCGATGCGCATGCAATCGCACCAAGAACAGCGGCAGCAAACAATAATTGACCTGTCACGGTGTCGGCGGTCTCGCGCTCTGCGCGCCGGTTCCGGCGGTGCCACCGAGGAATGCGCACTGGGTCGCCGATGCTGCAGAGCTCGGCATGGTCGCGGCTGGATTCGTCTGGGAAGTCTGGGCCGAGCTCCGAATCCCGAGTCGATCGGCGAGACACTCGGCATTCACCCGGCCAATGAGCTGCACTGCGACATAGACATTTCTATATGTAGGGCCCGCGACTACCGGCGACGGCAGGTTGTCCCGCTGAAGGATGCGCAACGTGTCACCGCCGAAGCAGAGACGAACACGCACGTGCGGCTGACTGGCAAAAGTCACCTGGTCGGCGTGGACGCCGACGAGCAGCATCACGTCGGCGGCGCCATTGCGCGCGCCGCCAATGCCAAATGACGCGGAATCAGCGCGAGAGCGAGTCGTGTCGAGGGAACGCGTCGCAGAATCGGGGGAGCGCGTCGTCGAATCACTGGGTCCGACGCGCGTCCCCGTCGTGCTGTCTCCCGACAAGAGTGTCGCGCAGGTCTGACCATCGTCGGTATTCGCGGTCTGCTGCGCGTTGACCGCGCGCGACGCCACCAAGATGCATAACACCCCCGACACCAGCGTCGCGTACGTTTTTGACATTTCGCGCACGGTTGCCTCGATGATTCTCCTAGACGGATTTCAACATCCGTGCCCCACAATCAAAACGGGCGAGCTTTTTGCAAATGCCGACAAAAAGAGCAGCAGTAATTAGCTGGCCTGCCGTGATGTGTGGCGAAACAAACCCGTCGTCGCTCCATCTGCGAGGAATCGAGCATGCGGAACAAAACGCAGAAGTTTCTCACGTCGGCGATCGTGATTGCTTCACTGATCCCGTCGATTGCGGTCGCACAAGTGCGGCCGAGCACCAGCGCGGCGCGAGCGCCGGGATCGGGCCAGCCATGGCAGTGCATGCCATCCGATTCGCTTCGCGCATTTAACCGAGCACTGCGCGCCGACAGCCTGGCGAGGCAGCGTGCGTCGGGAGGAACAGTGCAGGGGGCGACCGTCACCGGGGGAACCGGACGATCGCACGAATTCCCCGAATACGATGTGGTGCTCGACATTCCAAATCTCTGCGTCAATCGAATTTTCCTGAAGGTCGATAGCCTCACGGCTAAGCTGAACCTGAACGCGCGAGTGGCGAATCTCGTTCGCGTCGACGCTGGCGCCGACGTGTTGATCGGCAACGTCGACCTGACTATTCAGGGAGTGCGCGCGCAAGCGCTACTCCTCGTCGATCTGGATGACGTCGTCTACATCGTCGATCAAACGCTTACCTTCATCGACAATCATCCTGAGATTGTTCAGCAACTTGGCAGCACTCTGCAAAACACCGTCGGCGCCGTTGGTGGATTGGTTAATCGCCTGCTGCTCGGCACTGTAAAGAACTCGCTCGGGCAAACGGTGCAGAGGTTGATCGATCCGGGAACTGGCTCGATCATAGAAAAGGCGGTTGCCGCAGCTGGACAAAGCACGGCAGAAAAAATAGTCGGCAACATTACGCAGCTTCCGGTGATCAGTACCGCAACCGATGCAGCCGGGAATATCGTGAAGCGGGCGAAAGATGCTGCCACAAACGCCATCGTGCAGTACACGCTCAGCAAGGCAGGCAAGTTGCTCGCGTCGAGCATCGTCCAGGCCGCGACCCGTTAGCCCACAGGAGATTATGAAGATGCGCGCACTACTTTTGATCGCCGGACTGGGCCTGACCGTCGCAGCAGCGACTCCCACTTCCGCGCAACAGACAACGCAGCCCACCTCTGGTCAGCGTTACACGGCCACCACGTCGACGACGCCAAATCGGGATGTGATCCTGGAGATACCGGAGCTATCGGTCGATTCGATCGGCCTCACGGTGTCCGACGTGAAAGCGCACGTCGCGCTCGACGCGAATGCGATGAACCTCGTTCAGCTCACTGCCGGCGTTGACGTCGGAATCAAGAAAGTCCAGCTCGGCATCGTCGGCGTCCTGGCCGAAGCGTACCTATATGTCGATCTCGACAACGTCGCCAAGATCGTGAACCGCGTAGTGCAGACTCTCGACAGGAATCCGCAGATTCTGATTCAGGTCCTCAAGACCGTAGACACCGCAGTAAACTCGATTACCGGTCAGCCGCCGCAGTCGCCATAGTCGGCCGGGACTACGCGGCGTCGACGGGTTTCTCGACAGATCCGCGTTGGTCATTCGCGCGGAAACATTGCTCGGTGCGGGAGAGGCGCGGTGTCCTCGCAGGCAACTTAAGGGAGCGACCAAGGAGACCCGCGAGTGAGCAGAGCGAACGAGCGTAGTTAGGGGCTCCGCCCGAGCGACCGTTGTTGCCGAAGAGGATACCACGCCTCGACCCAAACAGAGATGCCTGGAAACCAGCGCGAATGAAGGGGCTATTCGTCGAGAATCGCGTCGGTGACGAAGTAACCGCCACCGGCGCGTACCGCGGATGCGACGCTGCGACGAGTGTCATCGACCGCGTCCTCACGCGAGTCGAGCATACCGCGGTTCTCACGGAACCGCCGACCGGCTTCGATACAGAAAAGACCGCAGAGCAACAGCTCGCGCTCGCACTCCTCGACTCCGCGCTCGTCGATCAGGCTCTGGGTTCGCGCAATCACGCACGCGGTCGCAAAAAGATCTATCGCCATGTCGGCGAGACGCTCTAGCACCAGCTGGCTGTCGACGATCTTTTCCCTGTGCCGTATTATTGCCCTGTCCGTCGCCGCACCCAGCTCGGCCACGTGCTTCTCGAAATACTCCTTGTGCTTCTCGAGCCGGCCGTCGAGATCGATATCGAGCGTCGACGTCTGGCCGAGCCGCAATCTCACCCGTGACGTCGCGTAGCCGCCAAGCATCCCCAGATTCCGGAGCGGCCGACGCAGCGCCGATCCGACTTCCTTCAGCGCCTGGGCCGGAGCCTGAACTCCGTTGAGCGCGATGAACAGTCGCAGCACTTCGTTCGCACCTTCGAAGATGCGGTTGATGCGCGAGTCGCGGAGAATCCGCTCATAGGGATACGGTTTTACATACCCGCGCCCTCCAGCGAGCTGCACCATGTCATCTGCCGCTCGCCAGACCATCTCGCTCGCAAACACTTTTGCGCACGCGGCCTCGAGCGAGAAATCGTTGTCACCCCTGTCGACAAGCGACGCGAGAACCCCGAGCATTGCGTCGGAGGCGTAGATATCGCTCGCAATGCGAGAGAGCTTGCGCTGAGTTATCTCGAAGTCGTTGAGTGGATGTCCGAACTGGATGCGCTCCTCGCCGTACGCGGTCATCTGATTCAAGGTGCGCTTGGTCCCGCCGGTACATCCCGCCGCGAGCGTGAGTCGGCCCGCGTTCAACACGTGCACGGCTACGCTGAATCCTCGACCGACACTGCCAAGCACGTGATCGGCGGGAACTTCGAGACCCTCGTAACTGAGTTCTGCCTGAGTCGAGCCGCGAAT
>DASQPS010000262.1:0-9509 GCA_035643845.1 Gemmatimonadaceae bacterium
ATCGAGCTTCCGCACGAGGAGATCAGACTTACGGTCGCGCCACCGATTACCGAGTCGGACACATCGGCTGAACATGTCGCGGATTTTCATTTCGACCCCGCGATCATCGAGGAGATCTTCGCGACGAAGCCGGTTCGCCCTGAGCCGACGACAGAAGACCCGATGGCGGGCTTCATGCTCGCGCGCGATTTCATCACGAAAGGCCTTTACGACCGGGCGCAGGCTGAAATCGCGCGCGTTCTCGCGCGCGGCGGAGACAAGATCGTCGGTCTCGTGCTCGCGGGCGACGGATTTGCCGCGCAGGGCCTTCACGGTGAAGCGCTCGAGCGGTATCGCCGCGCACTCGATCTGGAGGAGACGAACACGTTCGCGCGCCAGGGTACCGCCCGGTCCCTTCTCGCGCTCGGCCGCGCCGAGCAGGCAAGGCCATTCGCCGAAGCATTGGTAGAGGCGGGAAGCACGGATGTGAATCTCCTTCTGCTCGCCGCTGAAGCACGCGTTGCGTCGCTTGACAAACCCGGCGCCAGAGACATTCTCGTCGCGCTCCGCACGACGGAAGGAAGAAACGCGAACGTGCTCAAGCGCGTCGGAGATCTGTACGGCGCTCTCGGCGACTCGGTCGACGCAATAGCGGCCTATCGCGCGAGCCTCGCGATCGACGAGCGCCAGGTTGATACTCGCGTTGCCTTGGGACGCCTGCTCGCAAAAGCCGGGGACGACAGCGGTGCGATCCGGGAGCTCGAGACGGCCCTCGTGACTGCGCCCAGCCATGATGCGGCCGTCGTCGAGCTGGTTGGACCATACCGCAGAACTGGACGATCGCGCAGCGCGCTCCCGCGCGTTGTCGCGCTGGTGCGCCGCGATGTCTACCATTTTGCAGCGCTCATTGCGCTAGGAGAAATTCTGATCGACCTCGCTCGCGAGAGCGACGCGATGAATGCTTTCGAGCGCGTGCTGCGCTTCGATCCGAACCATGGCGAAGCGCTGCGCTACTACAGACTGCTTCAGCGAGGGAGGGTTTAATGGCAATCGAAGGCCCTCTTCGCGAGCTGGGGATCCACGATGTCTTCCAGCTGCTCGATCTCAGCCGCAAGACCGGAACACTCCGCATCACTTCGCCGGAAAGAAACAATGAAGGGAGCGTCTATTTCGATTCCGGAGCAATCGTCGCGGCCACGATGAAGAGCAATCCACACCTGCTCGGCACCATCCTCGAGCGATCTGGCAAGGCGACGCCCGCTGATCTCGCGCGCGCGACCGCCATGCAGCGCGCGGGAGACAAACGTCGTGTCGGCGAGATTCTCGTCGCGCACGGGATCGTCACGCCGCGCGACATCGACCGCTTCATGCGCCAGCAGATCGAGACCGTGGTATTCGATCTGATGTCGTGGTCGGAAGGATTTTTCTCTTTTTCAGAAGAGCCCCCGCGGCCTATACGAAAAGACATTGCGGTCCGCGTGAGCACTGAATCGCTCCTGATGGAAGGCGCGCGACGCATCGACGAGTGGTCGCGTATGGCCGACAAGATTCCCGATGCCCGCGTGCTTCCGCGCCTGGCGCCGCTCGACGACGGGCCCGAATCATTCATCGATCTCCTGCCGCGAGAATGGGAAGTGCTCTCCGTGATCGATGGCGAGAGAAATCTGCACGAGATCGCGAAACGTCTCGTCCTGCCTGAATTCGAGGTCGCCAAGATCATATACGGAATGCTTAGCACAGGTCTCATCGAGATCGCGCCACACGAACAGAGGCCGGCGCATGTCTGAGGCAGCCCGCATGCTGTTCGCGCCAGCGATCGGTGAAGCCGAGCAGACCGCGCTCTTGCTCGATTCATCCGGGGTCCCGCTCGCTGGGAGCTATGTAGACGAGAACGGCCGGGACATATCTCGCGAAGTCGGAAATGCGCTCAGCGGTGTTGGTCGCGAAGTGTCGCGCTCGATGCGACTGCTCGCACTCGGCGGCTGGACGGCCGTCATGGTGGAAACCGATGCGGCCACGATAGCGCTGGCACCTGCGCCCCACGACTCCGTGGTTCTTCTGGCCTCCTCGTCGACGGTTCCGCTCGGGCTTGTTCGTCGCGTGCTTGCACGTTCGACGGCGCTCGCGATCAACTGGATGCAGGGGCGTTCATGAAAGGAGCATTGGCGGAAGTGGTTGCCACTCTATCGCATCTTCCCGGCGTGCTCGCCGCGATGATTGTCGGCGCGACGGACGGACTGATCATAGAGACTAGCGCTATGCACGGAGCGCCCGCGGGCGCCGCTGATTCGCGCCGCCACACAGCCGCGCTGGCCGCGTATCTGTACTCCAAAGTGACTCGTGCGTCGGACGCCGCCCGCCTCGGCATTCCGGTTTTCATGAGGCTCGAAGCCGAACGCGGGCAAATCTGCATCGTGGGCGCGAGCGACGTCGTACTCGTCACGATCGTCAGTCCTGACGCGAACCTCGGGCGAGTGAGGCTGGACATGATGAAGGCCGCAAAGGAGAAAGCGTGAGCCAGCCGACGGTAGCAGAACCCTGGGTCGCCGCGCCGCTGAAGCGGCTACAGGAAGACGCGGGCCTCATCTCCGGCGTTCTCCTCTACCCGAGCGGAAAAGCCGTAGGCCAATTCGGGTTCAGTCAGGCCGCGGATGTAATGTCGGTCTGCGCATTGACATCCGCGATAAACGCTTCCGCGCGCGAGCTCGGACGGCAACTGGATGGCAAGCCGTTCTACGAAATGCATCACGCGGGTGCGGAGCGGCAGGTATTCATGGCGCGGTGCACGGCCGGCACACAGGAATTCCTCTTCGTCGGGGTCTTCGACAGCGAGAGCTCCTTGGGCGTCGTCGAGATTTACTTCGAGGAATTCCAGAAATCACTCGCCGCCGTCCGTCCGGTCGCCGACGTCCCAGCAATCCGCCCCACCGGAGACTTCGAAGGCGAGCTGAATCGGAGTCTCGACAAGCTGTTCGGTCCTCTGGGCAAATAGCATGTCGGTCGTCAACTACGGCACTCGCGAGATAACATGCAAGATCGTCTATTACGGCCCCGGTCGGTCCGGAAAGACGACTAATCTGCAGCACGTTTATTCGCAGCTTCCCGAAGAACGCAAAGGGAAAATGGTGTCGCTCGCGACGGAAACCGACAGAACGTTGTTCTTCGATTTTCTTCCGCTCGATCTCGGGACGATCTCTGGTTTCGCAACGCGCTTTCAGTTGTACACGGTGCCGGGCCAGGTGTATTACGCGGCGACGCGAAAACTGGTGTTACAGGGAGTAGACGGCGTGGTGTTCGTCGCCGACAGCCAGTCGCGACAGCTCGCTGAAAACATCGAGAGTCTGCAGGATCTTCACGCAAACCTGGCCGAGGAAGGACTCGATCCGCGCACGATCCCGCTGGTGATGCAGTACAACAAGCGCGACCTGCCTGCAGCAGAAATAAGCGCCATCGACGATCTGGACGAGACGCTCAATTTCCGTGGCGTTCCACATTTCGCCGCGAACGCCATAAACGGCGGCGGAGTGTTCGAGACGCTGCGGAGTATCGCGTCGATGGTCCTGGGACGCCTGAGTGCTCCCGCTACCAAGGGCGCTTAGCCGTGGCCGTCGAGAAGAAAGAGGAAGAGGAGGGAGGCGAGTTCGCTGATTTCCTGGCCGACATCAGCGAGGAGATCGCCCAGCGTGTTGCCTCGCTCGACCCTCCGCCTCCTTCTTCCGCTGAGAGCAAGAAGACGCCGGTTCCTCCGCCCGATGCCGGCATGATCGCTGAGTGGGAGAACGTTGCAGACAGGATCATCGAGGAGATGCGCTGATGGCTATCAAAGGTAGCCTCAAGGAAGCGAGTCTCCCCGATGTTCTGCAGCTGTTGTCCATGGGAAAGAGAACGGGATGCCTCGGACTCTCGTTCCACGACAGCTTCGGTTCGATCTATTTCGATACGGGCCGCATCTGCCACGCCGCGATTGTGAACCGCCCGCTCGACACAGAGAACGCGGTGTACACGCTTTTCACCTGGACAAGCGGCACCTTCAATTTCGAGCAGGGCGTTGAGCCCGAGGAGGGAGCCGAGAAGGTATCGCTCGACCCGCAATCGGTTCTGCTGGAAGGCGCGCGACGCGTTGACGAGTGGTCGCTCATCGAGAAAAAGATCCCGAGCTTCGACGTGGTGTTCAGTATCGACCGACCGCGCCTCACTATGAACAGGGATCCGCTTTCGCCCGAGCAGGAAGCGCTGCTTCCGCTGATCGACGGACACCGCGACATCAACGGCCTGATACGCGATTCAGGGCTGGGCGAATTCGAGGTAGGCAAGGCGTTGTACGGACTCATCAACGCTTCGTTTCTGCTGCCGGTCGGGCGCAAGCGCACGACTCCTACGCTTCCGCGAAACGCCAGCCCCCTCGAGCGGCGCGAGCTGGCGGGCGCGCTTTACCGCGCTGGCATGCACGACGAAGCGCTGCGCGAGTTCCGCGCGCTCGTCGAAGAAGCCGCCGATCCTGTCGCGTCATTTCATCTCGGCCTGATCGCGCTCCGTCGGAAGGAATGGGCGAGTGCAGTCAACGCTTTCATGACGGCCGCCCCGAACGCGCCGACCAAGACATCTCTGTTGCACAATCTGGCTATCGCATACGAACAGCTGGGACAACTCGGTAAGGCGAAGCTCGTGATCGATCGCGCGATCGCTGCCGGAGGCAAGGCCGATCCTCTCATACAACTCGAGTCCGCGGTAATTTCTGCGCACCTCGGCGATCTCCAGGCTGCAAAGGTTTCTCTGAGCGAAGCGCGGAGTCTCTGGACGACGAGCGCTCCACCAGCGGTGTGGTTTCATTACGCCGCAAGAGTGGCGGCGATGACCGATGATCCCGATCGCGAGATGCTGCTGCTGTCTGCGGCAGCTGAGACGCATCCCGAATCGCCGATTTTACTGAACAATCTCGCCGCCGCATATCTCAAGCGCGGTGAGTACGCGCATGCACGCGATGCTGCGGAGAAAGGAATCGCACTTGCTCCCGAGCTCCCACAACTGCGACGAAATCTCTCGGCGGCGCTAGAAGGCATTGCGACCGCGACCCGCGGAAGCTCACAACCGACGACCACCTCCTGACAGCGACGGCGCAGTTGACGCACGGTGACGACGCCGGTTTTCGCGCGCTGATGGAGAAGATCACGCGCGATCGCGGCTTCCAGTGCTCGAGCTACAAGGACAAGTGCCTGCGGAGGCGCATCGCCGTCCGCATGCGCGCGAGGAACGCGTCCACGTGTGATCAGTATGCGCGCATCCTGAATGGCGACCCGCGCGAGTACGACCGCCTTATGAAGTCGCTGACGGTGAACGTCACGAAATTTTTCCGAAACCGTGAAACGTTCTCGGCAATCGATCAAAAGGTGATACCGTCGCTCCTCCATGCGTCCGATCGCGAGATCCGAGTGTGGAGCGCAGGATGCGCATCTGGCGAGGAGCCGTACTCGTTGGCGATGCTGATGCACGCCTCTGCGTCCGCCGGGAATAATGTCGACCGACTCGAGTCGGTCTCGATCATCGGCAGCGACATCGATAAAGCGTGTCTCGAGAACGCGAAGCTTGCGATTTATGGCGAACAGTCTCTTGGAGAGACCCCAGTCGAGCTCAGACAACGCTACTTCGAGGAGATGTCTGGGCTATTTACCCTCGCGCCAGAGGCGCGTCGCCCGGTTTCGTTGGTGTGCAGCGATCTGCTGCATTTCCGGGCACCTGTCGAGCGCGCGCATCTCATCATGTGTCGGAACGTCATCATCTACTTCGAGCGCGAGGCGCAGGACGCACTCTTCTCGCACTTCCACGAGACACTCGCCCCGGGAGGTTTTCTCGTTCTCGGAAAAGTCGAGTCGTTGCTGGGTAAGGCGAGGGAGCTGTTCTCGCCGGTCAACGCGCGCGAGCGCATTTTCCGCAAGATTTGAAATGGCGACCTCAGCGGCGGCGCAATTGACCGCGACACCGTCAACAGTGCTAGTCGTCGACGACAGCTCCTTCATGCGAGCCCTAATCGCCGAGATGGTCGAGTCGACAACTGACTACCGCGTGATCGGAACAGCGTCGGACGGGCTCGAAGCAATCGAAGCCGTTCGAAGGCTTCGGCCTGATATCGTCACCCTCGACATCGAGATGCCCAGGCTCGACGGGCTGCAGGCGCTCGACACGATCATGCGCGAGATGCCTCGGCCGGTCGTGATGCTGAGCGCGGCCGGGTCCGAGCGTGGAAATGAGATGACACTCCGAGCGCTCGAGCGCGGCGCAGTCGAGTTCGTGCGAAAACCATCGGGGCCGATCAGCATCGATCTGCTGACAGTGCGTCAGGAGCTGATAGCAGCGCTGAACGCGGCGCGCGCGGTCAACATGATGGGCGTTCGTACGCCTCCGAATGAGGGAGTTCCTGTTGGCGCTGAGACCGTGCCGAAGAAGGGCTCGGGCGCGGCAACGATGGCGGTAGTCGTCGCTGCTTCGACTGGCGGACCACGCGCTCTTGGCGAGATCGTACCGCACCTGCCTGACGATCTCGGCGCAGCGGTGATCATAGTGCAGCACATGCCGCGCGAATTCACACGCACGCTGGCGCACAGGCTCGATCTCATGAGTCCGCTCCCGGTTGCTGAGGCTCTCGACGGAGAACCGGTTCTCGAGAATCACGTCTATCTCGCGCCCGGCGGCTTTCATCTGACTGTTGGTGGCACGGCCGGAAATGCGACCCTGCATCTCGACACGTCTGAGACGTTGTGGGGTGTGAGGCCCGCGGCAGATCCTCTGTTTCGATCTGCGGCTGCGGTGTTTGCGAGCGCATCGATCGGCGTAGTGCTCACAGGCATGGGCCGCGACGGCGCTGACGGCTTGCGATGCGTTCGGGAATCGGGCGGAGTTGCCGTCGTCCAGGACCGCGACAGCTCGATCATTTATGGTATGCCGCAGGCGGCGCTCGAGATGGCGGGAGCCGATCGCGTAGCACCTGCGCGCCGAATCGCGCGGGTTATCACTGATCTATGTCGCGCGAAAAAGCGAGGCATTGGCTGATGCCACGACCCGCGATATCGTTCGCTGTTCGTCGCCCACATTTCAACGCCTTCAGGGGAATAATGACGGAAGGAAAAGTTCGCCATGCGTAGGATTCTCGTCACGGGCGCTGCTGGCTTCATCGGAAGCAACTTCGTGCAGTTCTGGATCGAACATCATCCAGGCGACACGGTTATAGGCCTCGATGCGCTGACGTACGCCGGAAACCTCGCAAACCTGGAGCCGGTAGCCGACCACGAGCGATTCACCTTCGTGAAAGGCGACATCCGCGACGGCGAAAACGTGCACACGATCATCAAGCGTGAGGGAATCGACACGATCGTTCACTTCGCGGCGGAATCGCACGTCGATCGGTCGATTCACGGTCCGGATCCATTCATTGATACCAACGTCCTCGGCACCCACGAGCTCCTGAAGGCGGCGCGGTCTGCCTGGTCCGAGGACTGGTCGGGAGGGGCGAGGCGATTCCACCACGTCTCGACCGACGAGGTATACGGAACGCTCGCTCCGAGCGCGCCGCCGTTCACCGAAGACACGGCGTACGCGCCGAATTCACCGTATGCCGCGAGCAAGGCGGCGTCCGACTTTCTGGTTCGTGCCTACCACCATACTTACGGGCTACCGGTGACGACCACGAACTGCTCCAACAACTACGGCCCTTATCACCTCCCGGAAAAGCTGATTCCACTTGCGATCGTCAACGCGCTCGACGGCAAGCAGATCCCGGTTTATGGCGACGGACAGCAGATTCGGGATTGGCTTTACGTGAAAGACCACTGCCGCGGAATCGAGCGTGTTCTCGAGAAGGGCAGGTTGGGCGAGACATACAATCTCGGCGGCAACTCGGAGCGCCAGAATATCGACGTGGTCAGGGCGATCTGTCGTCACATCAACAAGATCTTCGCCGAGGACGAAAAAGTCCGTGAGCAGTACCCAAAATCCCCGGCTGCGCTGGGCGGAGACACCGCGGAGCTGATCACTTTCATTAAGGACCGGCCGGGCCACGACAGGCGCTACGCCATCGACGCAATGAAGGCGACATTGGAGACGGGTTACGGACCCGCCGAGTCCTTCGAAACAGGTTTGCTCAAGACGGTCCGGTGGTTTGTGGCGAACGAGGGATGGTGGCGGTCGGTGATGAACGGGAGCTACCGCGACTGGGTGGAGCTGCACTATTCCACGGAGAAGAAGACCGCGAAGTAAGCGCTCGGCGCGCGACCGTGGGTTGACACGCATTTCATCGCGCTCTACACTACCTCGCTTATGGCCAAAACCGATCTCGCAAATGGTCCGAGAATGGGCCGCGATTCCAGTCGCCGGTCCTGGGTCTACTGGACACTTGCCGCGGTCGTGCTACTCGCGGGCTTTGCCGATCTCGCGCGCGGTGGCGAGACGCTCGCTCCGATTCTGCTCGTGATCGGGTACTGCGTGCTCGTCCCGCTGGCGATTCTCCGGTGACGCTATAGGCTCGGTTTCTGCACCGGGCGAGTAGCTCAGTTGGTTAGAGCGCCTGCCTTACACGCAGGATGTCGGGGGTTCGAGTCCCTCCTCGCCCACTTGAGGTTTTAGGGACCCGCGGCTTGGGAGGCGGGGTAAGAATGTTTACCGATTTGGAGGTTACACCATTGAAGGCACGTCTACGTCATTCACGGCTGGCTGTCGCCGCAATCACGGTGCTGGTCACTGGTCTCGGCGCCTCACCGGCCTTGGCCCAGTCAAGGACCGGAGACCGGGTCATGATCCCTACGCTGCAGAGCTCGGAGAAGGATCTCGGCGTGCAGGCGGCCGAAGCGATTCGGAACCAGTTGCAAAAGCAGACGAACATCCGTGATCTCGTCGTCGTTCCGAAGTCAGACATAAATAACAGCCTGAGTTCGTCGGGTTACAGCACGACCGAGGCACTCGCGCCTGGAGACGCCAAAGCGCTCGCGACTCTCGTCAGGGCTCCGGAGTATCTCGAAGGCACGGTCAGCAAGACACCGACCGGCTACAAGATCGATTCACGTCTCATAATCTCGCGCGACATGACGCGCGGCCAGGTTCTCCCGACCGCGACCGCAGGGAAGCTGGACGACGCGGCAGATCAGGTGGCGAAGTCGATTCGCGAAGCGCGCAACCAGCTCGCGGGCGAAGAGACCTGCCACAACGACGTCTCGCAGGGCAAGTATCAGGAAGCAGTCGCCGCTGCCCGCAACGGGATGAAGGGATATCCCAACGCGAATATCGCTGCAGCGTGTCTCGTTGATGCATACGCCGCCCTCAAGATGGATGACTCCGTCATCGCGGTTTCAGAGAGGATCCAGGCCAGCGACCCGCGCAACATTCCCGCGCTGAGAAGACTTATTACTACATACCGCGCAAGAATTGACGCGCCTCCTCCGGGCACCACATCCGCAGTACTTCAAGCCGACACCACCAAGCTTCTCCATTCGCTTAGTGCCCTCGCTGCGTCCGATCCGACCAACATCAAGCAGGTTCAGGATGTT
>DASQPS010000263.1:0-2395 GCA_035643845.1 Gemmatimonadaceae bacterium
AAGGCAGCAAAAGAGAAGGGCGCGATGACGATTGCCCTATGCGGAAAGAATGGTCTGGCTAGGGAACGGGCGGACCACGTCGTCTCGATTCCGAGCGACAACGGCGCGTTCGTTCAGGAAGTTCACCTCATGCTGCTCCACGTATGGTGCAGTGCGATCGACGCCGATATCGCCGCAGGCGCTTTGTAGCTACAACCTAGACGAGGCTGAGTCTCGGCCTTTCCTCGCTGACCGATAAAGCGTCCTCGCGATATGCCAGCCAGCCGGTAGCATCGTTTGCCACGAGCTCCATGTCGGTCCCAAGTGGCAGCGTGAGGTTCGGAGTCTCGTGACCGGCTGGGAAGTCCATCAGGATAGGCACGTCGAGATCCGACACAAGATCGAGAAGAAAGTCCTCGAACTCATCCTCCTCGGAGCGATCGAGAGAAAGCTGACCGAATACAATTCCTCGGACGTGGCGCAGTAATCCAGCCGCGCGCAGATGGAGCAGTCGCTCGTCGGCCACGGACATTGGGTCGTGGATCTCCTCGAGGAACAGGATGGCGTCACGAGTATCTATCTCGTACGGAGTGCCAATCGATTGCTGCACCAGTGACAAATTTCCGCCGGTGAGACGCCCGCTGGCTCTTCCTGGCCGGACCGCGCGGGCAATGCCCACTCCGAGCATGGCGTCCGGACGAGGCGATGTGAGCGAATCGATGAGCGACGAGAGGGTCGGGTCGCCGGCGCGAGGGACGAGATCGTCAAGCGTCGGCCCGTGAAAAACCCTTAGCCCGGCACGACGCATCATCCACAGATGGAGCGCTGTGATATCCGAGTAGCCGACAAATGCTTTCGGATTCCGGCGAAACAGATCCGCGTCCAGATAGGGCAGAATCCTGACTGCCCCGTACCCGCCCGTGCCGCAAATCACTGCTTTTACATCGGGATTCGCCCATACGTCGATGAGATTCTGCGCGCGCTTCCGATCTTCATTTTGGTGGAATCGGCGCGTTCGTCCGATATCCGGCTCCATCACGACGTTGTATCCCGCATCGGTCATCGTGCGCACGCCTCGAAGAAGCCAGGCATCGTACGGCGCATATGAAGGTGCGACCACGCCGATCGTGTCGCCTTTCCGAAGTGGTGGCGGGCGCAATAGCGATGGTGATGCTGCCGCCGATGTAAATGAGGCTGTTGGCGCGCTGTCGATCGCGACCGCCGGTTGCTCCGCGGTATATGCGCCGAGTGACTCACTCATCGCAGCTTCTCGAAGCGCATTCTCGGCAAGGCACTGCTAGATTCAGAGGGTATGGCAGACACTGAAGCGTCGGTTAAGATGACGCCCGATCCGGGCGCTAAACCTACTGGAAATATGCAGGCCAGCGCCCCCAACGGAACCTACTTTCGGAAGGGTTTCGGTCTCAAATCCGAAATCCAGGCTGAGCTGGACTCTGATTACACCGGCAGGCTCGTCGATATGCTCCAGGCGCGAGAGTATACCCTGACGGCGGGCGATGTAACCATCCGTTTGGCCAAGGAATTCGGGTTCTGTTATGGGGTAGAACGTGCGGTAGAGTACGCTTATCAGGCGAGGAAGAAGTTTCCGGAACGTACTATCTATCTGGCCGGCGAGATCATCCATAATCCGCACGTCAACTCGAAACTCCAGGCGATGGGCATCACATTCCTCATGCCCAGTGAAGGCCGGATCGATTTCAGCGGCGTACGGCCGGAAGACGTCGTAATTCTTCCGGCGTTCGGCGTCACCATTACCGACTTCGAGGTCCTGCGACAGATCGGGTGCGTGATGGTGGATACCACCTGCGGGTCGGTGCTAAATGTGTGGAAGCGAGTCGACACCTACGCGCGCGACGGATACACGGCGCTGATTCACGGCAAGTACTATCACGAGGAAACCAGGGCCACCGCGTCGCAGGCTGGAAAGCATCCGGGAGGCCAGTACTTCATCGTGCGCAACATGGACGAAGCGCGGTTAGCGTGCGACTTCATTGAAGGCCGGATCACCGGTGCTGCGCTGATGACGCATTTCGCGCACGCTGCATCGCCGGGGTTTGATCCGTATCGCGACTTGCGACGCGTTGGTGTGGCCAATCAGACGACGATGCTCGCGCGCGAATCCCTGGCGATCGGCGAAGCGATTGGCGAGGCTATGAAGCGCGCCTATGGTGACGACTACGCCAACGAAAATTTTCGGACATTCGACACCATTTGCAGCGCAACCCAGGAACGTCAGGATGCGGTAGTGGAGCTGCTCAAGGAGCCGCTTGATGTCATGGTTGTCATCGGTGGGTATAACTCGAGCAACACTCTGTCGCTGGCGGCTCTGTGCTCGGAAAGCGTGAAGACCTTTCATGTAGAGGACGCCGAGGACATCGACCCTGCGTCTGCCAGG
>DASQPS010000264.1:0-4720 GCA_035643845.1 Gemmatimonadaceae bacterium
CCGTTGGTACCGGCACGACGCAAACATCAACTCCGGCTGACTTCGCGACACTGCTTCTGGTGCTAGTGTGCCTGTTGCAAGTATCCGTTCTGATGTATCTCATCCTTCGGTCGCGTTGGTCGGGCCTGCGACTCGCGGCGACAACGTTTGTCGTTTTTTACGGCGTCGCGACGTTCATGCCGCAGATAGAGTCGGCGGTGTTCCTTACTCGGCTTCCTCCAAGCATGGTGCCGCGCCTGTTTCTGGTCGGTGCTTTGGTTGCGGCTCCTTTTTCTGTTCTAGCCGTTCTCGTTCTCGGAAAAGCGAGGCCGCAGGCGACAGACGCCCAACGCGATTTGGCACACGCGACCGATTCCGAGCGCCTTTCACCGCCGGTGCTGACCGCCACCGAATGGGCATCGAGACTTTCTGTCAGCGCCATTGCTTATCTGATTCTCTATTTCACCTTTGGCTACTTTATCGCCTGGCGGAATCCTGCTGTGCGGGAGTACTACCGTGGTATCGATCCCGGCAGTTTCTTCGCCCAGATGAAAGCAGTCTTCGACAATACTCCGTGGCTCTTTCCGCTCCAGGTCCTGCGGGCGATGTGCTGGGTCGCACTGGCCTTGCCGGTAATTCGAATGATGAAAGGAGAGTGGCAGGAAAAAACCCTGGCGATCGGGTTGCTGTTTGCCGTCGTGATGAACGCTCAACTTCTGCTTCCCAATCCATATATGCCGGAGCCAGTCCGAATGGCGCACCTGGCGGAGACAGCGTCGTCAAACTTTATCTTCGGAATACTCATCGGTTGGTTGTTCGCGCGCCCGCGGACGCGGTCCGCTGTCGCTTTCATCCAGGCTGTCGGCTAACGGGTATACTCTACTAATGCCCGCTCGACCCCGCCCCGCCGTTCGCCGCGCCATCATCGCCGTGCCATTTCTCGCGGCGATTCTCCTCGCCATGCGACTCGATCGCGGGCCAAGCCGCGCGGCCACCGACGCCGCCCATCCCGGTTTCGTGCTGCGCGACGAGACCGCCGCGGCAGGAATTCATTTCATTCACCACCGCGCGTCATTCGATCCAAAGATCGCGGGAATAGAGCCGCACGTCGCAGCAGTCGGAGCTTCGGTTTCCGTCACCGATTTCGACGGAGATGGCAGGCCCGATCTGTACTTCACCAACAGTCGCTTCGGTCAGCCGAACGCTCTCTATCGAAATCGCGGCGATGGCACTTTCGAGGATGTCGCGGCGACCGCCGGTCTCGCCGATCTCAATCGCGCCGGCGACGGCGTCTCCATGGGCGCGGTGTGGGGTGATTTCGACAACGATGGACGAGAGGATGTCCTCGTTTATCGATACGGGTATCTCGCGTTGTTCAGAAATGTCGACGGCCATCGTTTCGAGGACGTCACCGAGAAAGCGGGGCTGCACCAGTGGATGAACAGCAACAGTGCGATATGGCTCGATTACGATCGCGACGGCCTGCTCGACCTCTACGTGACGGCGTACTTTCGCAATGACATTGATCTCTGGCACCTCAAGACGACGCAGATCATGCACAACAGCTTCGAGTTCGCCACCAACGGCGGAAAGAATCACCTCTTTCACAACCTCGGCGGCGGCAAGTTCGAGGACGTCACCGACAAGCTCGGCGTCGGCAGCACCCGATGGACACTCGCAGCAGCTTCCGCGGATTTCAATGACGACGGCTGGCCGGACATTTATCTGGCGAATGATTACGGCCCCGAGGAGCTCTATCTCAACGATCACGGACGCCGGTTCGTGCTCACTACCGCCGGACTCGAGAGCGAATCGAAAAGCGGGATGGCGGTTGCTCTCGGCGATGCTTTCAATCGCGGGCGGCTCGATGCGTTCGTCACCAACATCTCCGAGCGCGGATATCTGTTCCAGAACAACAATCTGCGCGAGAACGAGATGGCCGAGTCGAAGCGATTCAGGAACGTGGCGGAGGGATCAATCGCGGACGCGGGATGGGCGTGGGGCGCGCAATTTGGGGATCTCAACAACGATGGCGCGAACGAGTTGTTCGTCGCCAACGGATTCATCTCCGCCGATCGCCAGAAGAGCTACTGGTACGCGATGTCCAAAATCGCTGGCGCTAACGGAAGATTCTTCGAGGACGCTGCAACGTGGCCCGCTTTCGGGAACGCGAGTCTGTCTGGGTACGAGCCGTCACGCGTCTACCTGAATCGCGGAGTGGCGGGTTGGCTCGACGTCGCAAAGAAAGTTGGCGTCACGGATTTGTATGATGGGCGCGCCGTCGCGCTCGCCGATCTGGAGAACCGCGGAGCAGTCGACGTCATCGTCGCCAATCAGAACCAGCCCGCGCTGTTGTACCGTGATTACCCCGACAGCTCCAATCACTGGATCGAGCTAAAGCTCCTCGGGACGCGAAGTAATCGTAGCGCGATCGGCGCAGAGGCGGTGCTGGAGTCCGGCGATCTCACCCAGCGGCGCGTCGTGGATGGCGGATCGGGTTTCGCAAGTCAGAACGACCGGCGCCTGCATTTTGGACTCGGCTCAAAAGAATGGGTAGATCGCATCGTGATCCACTGGCCGTCGGGCACCCAGCAGGTGCTGCAGCGTCCAGCCATCGATCGGATAATCACGGTCACTGAGCCAGAGCGGTGACACTGAACGAGTTCTCCGCAGGTCTGAACTAGTGAGCGATGTAACTCGCGACACGCGATCCGACGCCGATCGCAACCCGCTGACGCGCGCGTGGCAGCGCGGAAGCACTATCGATCCGCTCTATCTGATCGCGTTTCTAATCACGCTGGTGCTCGCCGCCGCGCAGCTTCGCTACAATATGGTAGGCGGCTACGACAGACTCCTGCTGGCGCTCGGTGTGTGCACTGGGTCCGAGGCGTTGCTGTCGTGGTTCGATCGCGGGAAGGTGGTGAACCTCCTCAGCGCCTACATCAGCGGCATCAGCCTTACTCTCCTCATCAAGCCGCAGGGCGCAGCGCTCTGGCCGTTCGTGCTCGGCGGCTTTCTCGCGATCTCATCCAAGTACGTGCTTAGATATCGCGGCAATCATCTCTGGAACCCGACGAACTTTGCAATCGCCGCGTTGCTGCTAGCGGCGCCCGACCGAGTCTCAGTTCTAAGTCACCAGTTCGGCAACGATCTCACGACGAATCTCGTAATCTGGATTTTCGGTCTTATCATCGCCGCGCGCGTTGGCGTGTTGCACATCACGCTGACTTACGTGGCGAGCTTCCTCGTGCTGAACACGGCGCGCGCAACTGCCCTCGGGATGCCGGTGCTGCCGGAGATCGCGCCCATCACCGGGCCGATGTACCAGCTCTTCGTCTTCTTCATGATTACGGATCCGCGGACCGTCGTGCGCGGCCGAAGACGTCAAATAATCGTCGCGGTCGCGATCGCTATCGCCGAAACTTTGATTCGCTTCGCCGCCGATCGCGGAATCACAATGCCAATCGCCTTCAGCGCAGCGCCAGCGTTCATGGCGCTTGCGATCGTTGGTCCGGTTGCCAAGTGGCTGGACCTTCGGAAAACTTTTAAGACTGGCGCGTCAAGAGGAGCGTCAACCGCGCTGGCTGCGCCGGATGTCGCTCGTTAGGCTGCGGCCGCGATCGGCGCGTGATGCCGAGCGCAGGCGCACATCGGCCGCGCTGTCTCGTGCGCGGGCGGATACATGTGGTAGTACATCCCGACAACCATGGGGATGAACACCAGCGCGTTGTAGATCAGATGAAGCTCGATGCGCGGAATCCAGATCTGCCCGACGCTCGTCGGAACCGCACCGCCAAACCAGTAGTGGTGCGTCTGCGCCTGGTAGAAGAGGATGAAGTGCTCGAAGTGGTGCCAGAACTGGATCCAGAAAGCAATCATCCACCACTTGTACGATACGCCGGTGAATCCTTTACGCAGCACCCACAAGCCGATCAGCATGACGAGAGCGAAGCCGTAGTGGAGCGTCTCGGTCTTCATGAGCCACGGATAATACATGCCGACTAGACCCATGGACTTAGCGCGGCTCCAGTGGAGACCCCAGAACTGATAGGCCTGAATGATGTGTTCCGCCCAATGAAACAGAACGATCACCATGAACCCGAGCAGCGCAGGCTTGTGCCAGGTGGAATTGAGCTTGTCGGAAAAACTCGGCATCGATCGGCTGGTAATGGGTTGAATGCCAGCAGTAGAGACGGCCATTAATTCTCCTGGTACGATGCGTGGTGAGAGTGTGGGCCACGATATGTTATGGCCTCAAAACCGTCAAGATTGAAGTCGCAGATGCGGGTATCTACCGCCCTAAGGCCTTCAAAAATCATAGGTAAGCATGGCGTAGGGGTAAGTGTAGGGTTTGCCCGGCGTCGTGTTTTTCAGAAAAGTACCGGGGGCGAAATAGCCAGCACCGGCTGACAGGCCGAGTCCCTGCCGAAGCTTGGCCGAAGTGATGAGATCCACCTCCTGACCTACATAAGTCCCGGCAACCCCCGTTGGAGACCGCGCGAGCACCGCGCCGCCGCCGTTGTACAACGCATCGTGCGCGTCCGCGAGCCAGTAGCGGCTGTAGCGAGTGGTAGCGGTCCATCCCTTCGTGATCGAGACATCCAGCCCACTCCGAACGTGCTTCATGTTTTGCCAGCCCACCAGATCCGTCAGACCGTACTTGTCGTGACCGGTCGGGTAGAGCTGATCGAAGGTGCCTTTTTTATTGTCTGCTGGATTGGCATCGCCAGACGCCTGGTTG
>DASQPS010000265.1:0-7178 GCA_035643845.1 Gemmatimonadaceae bacterium
ATGCTCTCCGCCGCCCACGACTGATTGATGAGGCGATATCGCTCCGCCTTCTGAATCGCGCGCGGAATCGCCTCCTTCGATATGGGCTTCAGTTCGAATTGCTCCGTCACAGTGCTGCCCCCCCGCCTCCCGCCTTCCTTCTCCCGCCTCCCGCTCTCCTACCCCGCAACAGCCGCACGAGTTTCCCGAGCGGATCGTAGTGACCGTCCACTACCCGCTCCTTGAGCGGAATGATCGCGTTATCGGTGATGGTGATGTGCTCCGGGCAAACCTTGGTGCAGCATTTGGTGATGTTGCAGTACCCGATGCCGTGGTTTTCCTTGAGATCGGCCGTCCGGTCAAGGATGTCGAGCGGATGCATCTCCAGTTGCGCCGCGTGGACCAGCAAACGCGGGCCGACGAACTGCTCGTGGAGTTGGTGGTCGCGAAGTACGTGGCACACGTCCTGGCAGAGAAAGCACTCAATGCATTTTCGAAATTCCTGGACGCGGTCCGCGTCGGACTGCTGCATGCGCCATGTCCCATCGGGCGCGTCGGGTGGCCGAGGAGTGAAGCGCCGCATTCGCTTCTTCGCGCGGAAATTCGAGGAGACATCGGTGACCAGGTCCTTGACCAGCGGAAACGCGCGCATGGGCTCTACGGTCACTGGCGCAGAGAGATTCAGCTCGCTCAATCGCGTCATGCACATCAGCCGGGGCATTCCATTGATCTCGGCGGAACACGATCCGCACTTACCCGCCTTGCAGTTCCATCGCACCGCCAGATCGTTGGCTGACTCGGACTGGATGTGGTGGATTGCATCCAGCACGACCATTCCCTCGGAGACACTCGTCGAGTAATCCTGGAATTGTCCCGACCCGGCTGTGCCTCGCCAGACGCGAAATGTCGCTGTCCGCGCGGCGATGCCAGCACTCGCGTTGGATCGTGCAGCGGCGCGCTGACCGCTCGCTGCGACATCTCTCGTGGAAGCCTGGGCAGAATCCATTACTTGTTCTCCTCGATGATCTGCTTCAGATCCGCCCGCAGCTCGGGAATTGGCTCGCGCTGTACCTGCATTTCTCCGCCCGGACTTTTGCGGATGACGATGTTGAATTTGCCGTACGCGGGATCTTTCTCTGGGAAATCATCACGGAAGTGACCCCCGCGGCTTTCCTTTCTCTCGATTGCCGCGCGCGCAACGATCTCAGAGACGGTGAGCAAATTTCGCAAATCGAGCGCGGTGTGCCAACCCGGATTGTACTCCCGATTTCCCGCGACCGAAACCTTCGCGGCTCGATCGCGGAGGATCTTGAGCGAGTCGAGCGCGCGGCGCATCTCTGCTTCGCGCCGCACGATGCCAACGAGGTCCTGCATCATTGTCTGGAGATCGTGCTCGACCTGAAACGGGTTCTCACCGCCTGACGCGCGGTTGAATGGCTCGAGCGTGCCGTTCGTGACTGCGTCTGCTTGCTGCGTATCGACGCGTGTCGAAGATTGACGTCCGGCAAATTCCGCAGCGTACTGGCCGGCTCGTTTTCCAAACACGAGCAGGTCGGACAATGAATTGCCGCCAAGACGATTGGCACCGTGCAGGCCAGCGGCGCATTCTCCCGCGGCGAACAGTCCTGGAACCGTCGACATCTGGGTGTCACCGTCGACTCGTATTCCGCCCATGACGTAGTGCGTCGTCGGTCCGACTTCCATCGGCTCCGCGGTGATGTCGATGTCGGCGAGCTGCTTGAACTGGTGGTACATGCTCGGAAGTTTTTTCTTGATGTGTTCTTCGGAGTTGGGGAGCTTCGATTTGATCCAGGAGATGTCGAGGAATACTCCGCCGTGAGGGCTACCGCGTCCCTCGCGTACCTCTTTGATGATAGCGCGCGCGACATGATCGCGGGTGAGCAGCTCGGGGGGTCTGCGCGCGTTCTTGTCACCCTGCGTGTAGCGCCAACCTTCTTCTTCGTTGTCCGCCGTCTGGTTGCGGTAGTTCTCGGGCACATCGTCGAACATGAAGCGACGACCATCCTTGTTGACGAGAATTCCACCTTCACCGCGCACGCCTTCGGTCACGAGAATTCCCCGCACGCTTGGCGGCCAGACCATTCCGGTGGGATGGAACTGCACGAATTCCATGTCCTGTAGCGCGGCGCCGGCGTTGTACGCGAGCGCATGACCGTCGCCGGTGTACTCCCAGCTGTTGCTCGTGACGCTGAACGCTCTTCCAATTCCGCCCGTCGCAAGGACGACGGCTTTCGCACCGAACAGCTTGAAACGACCGCGCTCGCGATCGTAACCAACTGCTCCAGTCACGCGATTTCCGTCTTTCAGCAGAGAAACAATGGTGCACTCCATGTGGACTTCTATCGGCTGGTAGATCGCGTAATCCTGCAGGGTGCGAATCATCTCGAGCCCGGTGCGATCGCCAACGTGCGCTAAGCGCGGATACTTGTGGCCGCCGAAGTTTCGCTGGAGAATCCGGCCATCCGGCGTGCGGTCGAAGATCGCTCCCCACGCTTCCAACTCGCGCACGCGATCGGGAGCTTCCTTCGCGTGCAGCTCCGCCATGCGCCAGTTGTTGAGATACTGGCCGCCCCGCATCGTGTCGGCGAAATGCACTTTCCAATTGTCACGATCGTCGACGTTCGCCAGCGAAGCTGCTACTCCGCCTTCCGCCATCACGGTGTGAGCCTTACCGAGGAGCGATTTGCAAACGAGTCCAACTGACGCGCCGGACCGCGCGGCTTCGATTGCCGCGCGGAGTCCAGCTCCGCCTGCGCCAATCACCAGTACGTCGTGCTCGTGTTTCTGGTATTCCGGCACCTAGAAAAACCTCACGTCGCGCCAAACGCCCATCGCGAGGAGGCGAATGTAGATATCCGAGAACGCAACCCAGAAAAGGCTGAGCCATGCCCAACGCATGTGCCCGCGGTTCAGACAGCTAACGCAGTCGTAGGTTTTCTTTCTGATGGGTGCGCGGGAGAGCTGGTCGATATACCCGCCCACGAGATGTCTGAGGGAATGGCATCCAAGCGTGTAGCCGCCTAGCAGGATGACATTGACGGTGAGGACGATGGTACCGACTCCGATACCGAATTGCTCGAGCCCGGTGCCACGGTTGAAGAACCACATCGCGCGCCACGCGTCATGGGCGAGAATGACGAGAAAAATCAGAGCAGCGTAGAGGAAGTAGCGATGAATATTCTGCAGCACCAGCGGCAGATATCGCTCGCCGCGATAACTGTCGCGCGGCTCTCCGACGGTACAGTTCGGAGGGTCGGCCCAGAAGCCTTTGTAGTACGCCCCGCGATAGTAATAGCACGTGAGCCGGAAGCCCGCAGGAAAAGGCAGGATCAATAGCGCCGGCGAGAATGGCAGGAAGGATGGGATCCACGATGGCCGGGCGCCGTGAATCCAGGCGTGCGGCGAGTCGGAGAATAAAAGCGGCGAGTAGAACGGTGAGAGGTAGTTGCCGTACGTGTAGAACTTGTTCTGGAACGCTGCCCACGTTGCGTAGACGACGAAACTCGTCAGGATCACGAAGACTACAAGCGGCTGAGCCCACCAGGCGTCGCGCCGCTTGGTCTGGCCGAAGCCCCGGCGGGTGAGCTGAACTACTTCAGTTGCCATGAATCAGATTACCTCCCGCACCAGCGTGAGTGTGCAGGCTGACGACGTTCCCGACGATGGAGCGAGCCGCTTCGTCGGCGGTTTGTCGGTGGGTGCCTCCGCAAACTTAGTTTTTGGCACTGGCGGCGGGTAGTCTGGCGGCTACGCAAAAAAAAATCTCCGGAGCATAGCGCCGGAGATTTTTTTCTTTCTGCGAGGTTGTGATTCTTACTGCTTGTCTGCGGCCTTCTTGTGGCCCCAGCCTTTCTCTCCGCGTTTCGCGCGGCGATCAGCGGCTGACTTTTGATTGGCATCCCACTTCGCCTGCTGCGCGGGCGTCAGGACGCCGCGAATCTCGTTCATCTCCTGAGTGCGGAAAGACTGTCCGCCCTGCATTACCTGACGAGCCTTCTGCATGTTGGTGCGGAAAGCGGCGGTGTCGCCCTTCTGGCGCGCAGCGCGAGCTGCGTCCATGTAGGGCTTGGCCTGGGTGCGAAGCGCTTTGTCTTGTGGCTGGTACTTCTGACGAATCGCTTTGATCTGGGCCTTCTGGGCGTCGGTCAGGTTGAGATCACGACCAAACGCAAAGCCCTCACGTCCGCGGCGAAAACCTTCGGCGCGACGGAAAGAACCACTATCTGCGCGGGTGCGCGGAGCGGTCGCTGACTGAGCCGCCGAGACTCCCGCGACTCCGACGACCATCAGGGCGCTGACCGCCAAGGTACGAACTATCGACATTCAAACCTCCACAACGGTTGTGCGTAGCCCGCGGGATGCGGGCGACTGAACGGTGGACGTTCGGATTTTGTCGGCGTTAAGGCAAAAGTGCGCGCGATTTAGGGTTATCCGGCAGCCGCCTCTGGCACCGCCCCGAACCTTCTCTCGCGCGTGTGGAACTCGTTAACCGCATGCTCCAGATCCGCCGCCGTGAAATCCGGCCAGCGACGGTCGGTGAAGTACAGCTCGGCGTACGCGCATTCCCACAGGAGAAAGTCGCTCAGTCGCTGCTCGCCGCCGGTCCGAATCAGCAAGTCGACATCCCGACGTTCACCAGTCCAGTGGTCGACCTCGCACATCGCGCGATATAGGTCGTCGCGCGTCACGCGATCGACGCCGTGCAGGCGCTGAGCGGCGCGCACCATCGCGTCGCGCGCGGAATAGTCGACTGCTATCCGAAGGTCGAGGCGCTTGCAGTGTCGAGTTGCATCCTCGGCGGCCACGATTGCCCGGAGGAGCTCACCTGGGATTCGGTCGCGGCGGCCGATGATTCGCATCCGCACGTCGTTCGTTACACAGCGATCGGTCTCGGCCACGAGGTAGCGGCGGAAAAGTCGCATCAAAAGCGCGACCTCACGGGAAGGCCGCGCCCAGTTATCGGCTGAGAACGCATAGAGCGTGAGCATGCCGACGCCGCAGTCGGGTGCCGCCTCCACGATCTTGCGAACAACGCGCGCGCCTGCGATGTGTCCGGCAGTTCTGGGACGCCCGCGAGCGTTCGCCCACCGACCGTTTCCATCCATGATGATGGCAACGTGGATTCCCGACTGCGCGGTCGACGACGGCGTCAGACGGTGATGCGTGTGCTGCACGGTGCGATGAGTGGCTGGCACTGCTCAGCGCTCCCGCGTGGCGCGGATCAGCGCCTCCATGTGGTCGAGATAACGTTCGAGTGCGCGACGCCCGGCCGCCGTCAGACGATATTGCGTCTTGGGCATCCGGCCCTCGAAGGATTTTGTGCACGAGATGTACTCGGCTTCCTCGAGCTTACGTGCGTGCACACTCAAGTTTCCGTCCGTGGTCTTCATCAGCTTCTTCAAATCGCTGAAGCTGAGCGAATCGTTCACGGCGAGCGCGCTCACGATACCCAGTCGCAGGCGCTCGTGAATGAGCCGGTCGAGAGCCTCGGCTCGGCCCGCAGACGGCGAAGCGCCGTCCGATTTGGTTCGCATTGTCCGCAAATCGCTCACATTCGTCCTGGTGTCGTCGCGCGCAGCTCCGTGCTTAGCCACCGTGCCTCCGGGCAATGGGAATTCCGAAAGCGATATGGAGCCCACCGAACGCGGCAGCCATGATCCAGTCATTCCACGACGTTGGAGACACCACTGCAATGATCCCGGCGACCATGAAGCAGATTCCCATCACCGGAACGATCTTCACCGAAAAAGCTCCGCCCGCGACCACCGCCGTCCCGTAGAGCAGAAGCCACATTCCCGGTATGGTCTCGATGACACCGGCGCGATACAGCACCACCGTGAGAATCGCTCCCACGAACATCGGGGGCGAAAAACTGAGAACGAACTTGCGACCTGGCCCGGAGAGCAGCGGCATGTGCGCCTTGCGCGCCTTTCGAACGATCGCCCAGAGCATCACTATCGGGGCGAGAACGGCGGCGGCGATCCAGACGTAGAGCGATTGCAGCACTGAATGGCGCGCGGAGGCGATCGTGGCCGCGACCGTGGCGATGATCCCGACTGCCACCATTCCCCAGCCCGAAACGGCGGTAAACGCACCGGCCGCCTCCATCGTATCGCGAATGAAGGCGAGGTTGTCCATCGCCCGCGCATGCAATGCGGGCGGCTCGGTTGGAGGTGGCCGATGAAGGGGTGTCACAGACGCCATGCAGTGAAACTAGGCCAGCGCTCGACGACTGTCAAGTACTTTGCGTTGCAAAGCTCGGCAGCTGTCCGGCCCGCCCGCGACCCTACCCCAGCGCGATTGGGCCCGGTAGCGGATCGCTCGCTGGAAAGCTCTGCTCGACCATTTTGTCCAGACGCCGCTCATCGATCGCCGTCGACAGCATCCCAACGAGCTGCGCACAGAACGCCGGTAGATCGTCTGGCTTCCTGCTCGTCAGCAGCTTCTGATCGAGCTGCACCTGCTTGTCCACCCAGGCGCCGCCCGCGTTCTTGACGTCGGTCTCCAGGCTCGGCCACGACGTTATCGTCCTTCCGCGGAGGGCATCGGCTTCGACCAGGAGCCACGGGCCGTGACAGATCGCGGCTACCGGCTTATCAGCTTCCATGAAATCCCGGACGAGCCGGACTGCGTCCTTGTTTGTCCGAAGCTTGTCCGGATTGGCGACGCCGCCCGGGATGACGAGGGCGTCGAAGTCCTGAGCGCTCACCTGCGAAACCTCTCGGTCGACCGCAAACCGGTCGCCCTTCTGGTCGTGATTAACCGCCTGGATCTCCCCAGACTTGTCGGACACCAGCGACACATCGGCACCGGCCTGTTTTAGCGCGTTCCACGGCGCAGTGAGCTCCACTTCTTCCACGCCATCAGTGGCGAGAAAAGCGACGCTGCGTCCTGTGAGTTGAGCTGCCATAGCCGTCTCCTGTTGCGGGTCCACGATTCCTCTAGGTGCAATCTATCAAAGTCAGAAAATGTGCCAGTGCCAAAATCACGGGAAGCGGGAGGCGGGAAGCGTCGCCTCACGCCGGTGAGCCGAGACTCGCCATATTTCTGCGTGCCTATCGTCGATCTATACGGACACGAACCGCTCCGTCAGCGCCTCTCGGCAAGTGCAGCCGCCGGCACGCTGCCAGCGAGCATTCTTTTTCAGGGACCTCGCGGGGTTGGCAAGCAACGCCTCG
>DASQPS010000266.1:0-6437 GCA_035643845.1 Gemmatimonadaceae bacterium
AAGCCGGCCTACAAACAGCAACCGCTTCCCGTCCCTCGAAGTGCCTGGACCAAACAGCTCCGTTGCGACTGGCATCGGTGCCACTGTCGGGTGAACGTCAGGCACGAGCGCCTCAGTCTCGTCCTTGAGCCAACGCGACACTGTCGTAACCGCGGCAGAATGACGCAGCACGTGTCCGAACAGCGGCTTTGCGACGCCAACCTTTCGAACGAGCCGCACGTCTGTGCCGTGCAGAGTGGTAACGAGTGGAAGATGCGAAAGGCCGCCAACCCAGGTGCCTACGACACCGTTCGGAAACCACCAGTGCGCATGCACTATCTGCGGCTCAAAATTTCGTCGCGCCCGCACTGCCTGCACGAAATCAGCGCCGAGGAATCCAACAAGCGCAAGCTTGGCGCTCCACGATGATGCGACGTCAGCCGCCATGTTTCCTGTGTAGGCGAGCTTTTCATAGCGCTTTGGGGCGTAGCGAAACCGCTCGACACTCACTCCCTGGAATTCTTCGCTAGCGGGCAGTCCTGCCGCGGCCGGCGCCACCACGTGGACGTTCACGTCTTCATCGCGCAGAGCTACGGCGAGACGGAGAATGAACGAGCCGGCGGCATCTCCTTCCGTTCTCGGGAACGAGTGCGTGAGAAACAGTACGTTCATTCGAATTAGGCGGCCGGTGGGTTTTCGCGTTCGCGCGAAAGATCTTCTATGCGCTTTGCCAACATGCTGAGCTCGGATCGCTGCGCCGCAATCAGCTCACCGATCAATCCGGTGGCGAAGAAGACGCTGCCTACCGTGACGCATGTCTCCACCAGATTGACGAGCGGACGAAAGCCAACGCCTCCAATCACCCGCCAAAGGATGGCGATCACGCCTACGATTACGCCGACGATAAAAAGAAAGGCGCCAAGGACGCCGAATAGAAGCAGCGGTTTGCGAGCGAACCTCAGCTCGAACCAGACAGCAAGCATATCGAGCACGCCAACCGGAATCCGTCCAATCCCAAATTTGGACTGTCCGGCGTGTCGCGGGTAAAGCGGTATTGGGACTTCTGACACTGAAAATCCGTCGGCCGCAGCCATCACCACCATGTACCGGTGCCAATCGGGCCGGTTGGGCAGCGCATCCATCACCTCGCGGCGATACGCCTTGACGGAATTCAGGTCACGCACGGTGACCTTGAACAGCCGCTGACTCAAGCTGTTGTAGATACCCGACACGAACGCCTTCTCGTACTTCCCTTCCTTGTAGCCGGCGACCATGTCCGATTGGCCTGAGAGAATTGGCGCAACGAGTTTGGGAATGTCTTCCGGCTTGTATTGGAGATCGGCGGGATAAAAGACGAGTACGTTGCCACGCGAATGCAAGTATCCCGTGCGGAGTGCATCGGCAATTCCGCGACGCACGCCGTGACGCACCGTTCTCAGAAACGGATACTGCGAGGCGAGCTGCTGAAGCACCGCCCAGGAGTCGTCGACCGAGCCATCATCTACGACTATCACTTCGTACTTTTGCGGAGCTGAGGCGAAGGCCGCTCTTGCCTGCTCCATGAATAGTGGAAGGTTCGCTGCCTCGTCCTTTGCCGGAACGAGCACACTCACGTCGGGACGAGTGCCGGCGGTTTGGTGTCCGCTCCCCTTGAAGCGCTGTGTGGCGTCGGTCTGCGGGACCGACGTCATACTCTCTTGCGCATCCGCGCGGATAGCACGCCCAGTTGATCCCGGTATTTCGCCACGGTACGACGAGCTATCTGCACGCCGCTCTCGCGAAGAATGTTGACGATCGCCTGGTCTGTAAGGGGATGCTTCGGATCCTCTTCCTGAACGAGCTTCTGTAGCTGCGCCTTGATTCCGCGCGCGGAGACGTCCTCGCCGTCGGATGTCGCGAGGCCGGACGAGAAGAAGAATTTGAGAGGCAACACTCCACGCGGCGTCTGGACGAACTTCTCGTTGGTAACCCTGCTCACCGTCGACTCGTGCATGTTGATGACCTCCGCGACTTCGCGGAGGGTGAGCGGCTTGAGGTACTGGATTCCCTTCTCGAAGAACTCACGTTGACGCTCGACGATGTAGTTCATGACCTTGAGCATCGTCTGCCGCCGCTGCTCGATTGCCTGGATCATCCAGTTCGCGGAATTGAGCTTGTTGGAGATGAACTCCTTGTTCTCTCCGTCGAACTTTTTCTTGTCGCGAGCAATCTCCTGATAAGCTCTGCTCAGCTTGAGTCGCGGCAGGTTGGCGTCGTTGAGGAAGACGTGGTAGCGGTCGTCGATCTTCTCGACGATAAGATCCGGAATGATGTAGTTATCGTCGCGTGATCCGTATTGGAGACCGGGCTTCGGGTCGAGCTTCGCGATCTCGTCGGCCGCCTTTTGTACATCACCGGCGCTTATGCCGAATCGTTTCGAGATCTCGCTCCATCGGTGATTTATCAGCTCTTCGAAACAGTCTCTGACAAGTCGATATGGGACAGATTGCTCGAGTCCCGCTTCTTTTAGTTGAAGCAGCAGGCATTCACGGAGGTCCTGGGCGCCGACCCCGGGCGGATCCAGGCTTTGAATCGTGGCCAGCATCTTCTGGCCTTCTTCCATCGTGTACAACGGAAGATCGTCTGTATCGCGGCCCGCCTCCTCCGCGGCTTTCGTCACGACATCGTTTAGCGCCCGGACGATATCTTCAACGCCACAAGCGAGATAGCCGTCGTCGTTAATGTTTCCTATGAACTCGTCAGCGAGCAGCATTTGCCGTGGACTGAGCTCGAGGAGGCTAACCTGGTCGCGCAAATGGTCGCTCAGGTCACGAGTCGCGACTGTGACTGGCTCGAAGTATTCTCGCTCCTCGTGTTCTTCTCGACGCCCGCCCGCAGTATCAAATCCGTCGAGCAGAATTTCTTCCCAATCGATTTCGCCGGCCCGCTCATCCTCGGCCTCGGCCTGTGCGGGCTCTTCGGTCTCGCCCTCTTGCTCTTCCTCTTCGTCCTCGGCTTCGACCAGATCGAGGAACGGGTTGTTCAGGAGCTCTTGTTTGAGGTGCTGCTGAAGGTCGAGCAACGGCATGTATAGCAGATCCATCGCCTGATAAAGGCGTGGATTTATCTTCAGCTCCTGCCGAAGCTGGGTCGATTGATTGAGGCCGGGCTTCAAGAGGCCGTCACCTCGTTGCGCTCGTCCGAGAAACGGTCGCGAAGTCGTGCAGTGAGTGTTGGACCAAGGTAGATATCGGCAACGGTTTCATCGAAAACCAGATCGCGCACAGTTCCTGACACTTTCACCTGTCCGTCGAACATAATGTATGCACGGTCCACAATGTCGAGTGTTTGCTCGACATTGTGATCGCTGATCAGGACTCCGATTCCGCGGTGCCTGAGACCGGCCACTATAGTCTGAATATCATGCACGGCTATCGGGTCGACGCCGGCGAAAGGTTCATCGAGCATCATGAATTTCGGATCGGTTACGAGAGCTCTCGTGATTTCCAGTCGCCGGCGTTCGCCGCCGGAGAGAGCGTATGCCTTGCTCTTGCGCAGTCGCTTGATACTGAGCTCGTCGAGGAGCTTCTCGAGCCGGGCGGAGCGCTCTTCCGCTGAAAGCGGAAGGGTCTCCAGGATGGCCATGATGTTGTCCTCGACCGAAAGCTTTCGAAAGATCGAAGGCTCCTGCGAAAGATAGCCAATTCCACGGCGCGCCCGTTCGAACATGGGCAGTTTTGTGATGTCTTCACCGTCCATGACGATGCGCCCCGAGAGCGGCTGGATGAGGCCGACGATAATGTAGAACGTAGTCGTCTTGCCCGCGCCGTTGGGACCGAGGAGTCCCACTATCTCTCCCTGCTGCAGTCGCAGAGCAACGTCGTTCACCACCTTACGTCCGCGATAAATCTTTGTAAGCCTTTCCGCTTCGAGAATGCTTCCGCTCACCGCCTGCGGTCGCGGTGGCGTAGAAAGCGCCAACCGTGAGTGCTCTCCGGTCTCGCGCATCGCTTCGGCCAACTCCGCACGATTTGGCGCTATGTCTTTCCATAAGGCTGGAGCGATACGCACGATGGCGACGTCGCTCTCGGTATCGCCATCAAATGGAAGTAGAACGCCTCCCTCCACAAGCCGCGGAAAAATGGAGCTGGCCAGATATGAGCGCACTTCGTCCTGGGCGAGTCTCCCGGCTTCCCGCTGGGCGTTTGCACCCTTCGCGCGCAACCCACGGAGATAGTCGTCGCGATAGTTCGCCGCGACATCCTTGATGCGGGCGACACCGTTCGCGTCCGCGGCGCGGATGATAGCGTGCAGCGCAAATCCGTCGAGCCTGTCCGTTTGACCGGCGCCGCTAATGATCGCTTTTACTCTGTCACTGAGATTTTCCGAAGGCGTCACTTCTTGACCCCGGGCGCTTTCGCCGGCGCCGGCGGCTTGACCGGCGTGCCCGCTGGCTGTTTGGTGGTAGATGGTGTGGTCGCCTTCGCGGGGGTTGCTGCTTCAGTCGCGGGCTCGATAATAACGCCCGTTGCCTGCTCCGTGACCGTAACGGTCTCGACTTTTCGGTCCACGAAAGCGATGTCGATCACTTTCCCACGCACATAGTTCACGGTCGGCTCTGTTTGAGGACCCTTCGAATTCTTCATCTGATAGAATGATCTGGCGTTACCGAGGGCTACGATCTGGCGAACCTGCGGGCGGCTGGACGTATCCGCCGTAGCTACGGTATCGAATCTGGCGATGATGCTGTCACCGCTCATCCAGTCGCGCTGCTTAGATACAACGCCAGAATCGGGATTGCTTTCGGCGTACGCCTTACGCAATGCCCGGACCTCTCTGACGCGCTGGTCCGGCATTAAGGCATCGATCGAGTCCGCGATGATCTCCCGTTCGGGAGAGACCGCGTGAGCGCGCGTCTTTCCCCAGGCCATCGCTCGCTGAAGCTTGTTCGCGGCAACTCTCAGGTCTATTGAATCGGCCACGAGCTCCAGGTCCTGGCTCACCGCGTGGCCGGTCGGAGTCGCTACCACCCGTTCGACCTGGCGATTGCGCGAATACACGTCGATGACGCCGCCAGTAAGCGTGAAGGTGCGCGTGCCAATGCCCTTTACCATTGGCTCCCGCATCAGTCGGGCGAAATCGCGTCCGCTATCCATGAACGCGGAATCTCCATTGGCGAGCAAGTCTGGTCTCGTGATCTGGACCTTGCCGGACGCATAGACGAGGCTGTCGCCGTCCATCGTGATCTGATTCGCGACGATGTGCGCGGTGTCGGGCGGACGGCCTCGACCCGTTGTGTCCTTCTGAACGAGGGTAACCGTGGGACGACCCGGCGCGAACAAACGCGCGAGTGGCCGGCGCGGAGTGCTGCGGTAATAATCCGCGCTCGGCCCTCGGAGCACGCTTCCATTCGACATCACCGCGACCACATTTCCTTCGGCGTGGAGATGGTCGTCGTTCTGGTAGTACGTCATCGTTCGTGATGTGACGTCAGCGCGCGGCTCCGTGTAGTGAACGTTGCCGATGAGAAAAAGTCGTCCATCCGCCTCGTAGTATTCCGCACTGTCTGCCAGCAGAGTGTTGCCCTGACCCGTGCAGTGACCAACCACTCCACCACTCAGAAAAGTTATTCTCTTGCCCGTTGGATCTTGCCGAATGTTCGCCGTGGTGCCTGGTCGGTTCGGCAGCTCCAGGTCGCACCTGCTGGGAATGGCTTGAGCGTTCAGTCGCGTAGCGAAGAAAGCCGAAACGAAAAGCTGCGAGGCGAGCGCGGCATACGTCCTCACGGTCATCACCGCTTGGGGAGACGTGACGTCGCGGTACTCGACGCACTGCTGGCGGGGGGAGGCGTCGAGCCCGCAGGGTTCGGCTCAGTGGTGACCCCCGGCGCGACTCCGCTGGCACCCTTGAGAATTCGTATGTTCTTCATGTCGGGATCGGATGTAAACCCGACTCCGGCGAGTCTCCTGTTCCCTTCCGTGAGAACGAACGCGCTGTCGCTCGAAATCTGATTGGCTTGTTGGCTATACCGAAGTTCCGGCGTCGTCAGCCGACGGCCGTCCACTGAAACGACGACGACATTCTTGCGCGCGATCATCGCGCTCGTGCGACTGTTGTAGGTGCCGCGCTCGGATGTGAGAACGGCGTTCTCTGCGCCGGTGACCGTAAAGAAAGTCGTGTGCACTTTCTCGAGCTCGACGCGGGTGTTGTCATCGAAGAAATAGGCGGTGTCGGACTCCAATCGTGCGCGCGCAAGACCCTGGTCGGTCAACACGAGTCTCGCGCCGTACATCACCTGGTCGGCAGAATCAGCGAGCGGCGAATGGGCAACAACTGGCGGCTGCTTTTTCGTTGTGCACGCGGCGATCGCCAACACAATCGGCGCGACACGCCACACGATGAGGGCGGACCCCCTGCGAACTTTTCGGCTGGTGATACCGGGCACTAGACCACACCGGCGCGCATTAAGTCGTGCAGAT
>DASQPS010000267.1:0-2331 GCA_035643845.1 Gemmatimonadaceae bacterium
CGCGACGCTTCGCACGCGCCCCTTTCAACCTTGATCCCGCGCACCGGTGAAGCCGTGTATGCGTCGACCTGCGCGAGCTGCCACGGCGGCGATCGTCGCGGCAACAATCGCGCGCCATCTCTGATCGGCGTAGGCACCCGACTCTCGGCCCAGCAAATCCACGACCTGATCGACCACGGCCGAGGGTTCATGCCGTCCTTTGCGCAACTTGCTGAAACGGAGAAAGACGCCGTGATCGCGTACCTCCTGAATCGCGCGCCTGCATCAAGGGCGGTCGTGAGCGGCGCCGCGAAGTCAGATCGGTCTTCGTCAGCGCCAGTTTCTCGCACGAGCGCGCCCTACGAGTTCATGGGCTACGAGCGGTGGAGGGATTCGAGCGGATATCCGGTCATCAAACCTCCGTGGGGAACCCTGAGCGCCATCGATCTCAATACCGGCGCATACCTGTGGCGAATTCCACTCGGCGAACACAACGAGCTCACGCAGAACAATGGACCAACGGGCGCCGAGCAATACGGCGGCCCCATTGTGACGGCGGGCGGGCTGGTGTTCATCGCCGCAACGCAGGACGAAAAGTTTCGCGCCTTCGACAAGACGACGGGCAAGCTTCTCTGGGAGACTACTCTTCCCGCCGCGGGATATGCGACGCCCAGCACTTATTCCGTGGGCGGGAAACAATATGTCGTGATCGCCGCAGGCGGTGGAAAACTCGGCACCAAATCCAGCGACACGTACGTCGCGTTTGCGCTTCCCTGATCAACTAGCCCATCCGCCGATATCCTGTTTGTAGGACGCGCGACTACATCGGGCTATCGCGCGCACTCACACGCATTACAACGTGCGTCCGATACCCGGAGTCGGGGCGAGCATCTAGCGTATGGCCTGCGTGCACGAACTCAAAACACGCCCACACTCACTCTCGATATGCGCCACATATACGGATTCGCGTTCTTCCTGATTACCGGACTAGCTGCCTGTGGGAGCGACTCCGGAATAACGACACCTCCGCCTCCCCCTCCTGCGCCGCCGGTGTTGCTCAAGGAAATCAACGTTCTGCGGTTGCCCGCGCCTTATTACCATTTCAATTACGACGGCGCAGGCGTTGTGACCTCCGCCTCGTTCGCGTCGGAATTCAGGCTCTACACAATGGTGTACGACGCCGGACGACTGAGTGAGATGAGAAACGACGCCGTCGGGAACCAGGACCGTGTGCAGTACTTCTACGACGACGCGGGTCGGGTCAGTTCAGTCAACTATGTGGACGCGAATGGTGTCGTGTTCACGCGCGTGTCGCTCACCTACGATGGGCCGCGGCTGATCGGTATCCAGCGCGAGCGCCTGTTTAACGGCGAGTTCATGATTAACAAAATCGTCACTCTCTCGTATTACCCGGACGGCAACCTGCTCGAGTTGGGCGAGCATTTTCCGGCGATCGAGGGACTGCAAACTGAGACGACCACCGTCGACATTTTCGAGCGCTATGACAACGGCATCAACGTCGACGACTTCGACCTCATTCACGACGAGTTCTTTGACAACTGGATTCTGCTGCAGGGAGTCCATCTCCAAAATGGCAACCCTGCCAGAGTCTTACACCTCGGCGATGGCGATAACTTCACCGTCGACTACACGTACAGCTACGACGAAAGGAATCGACCTCTGGTCAAGGACGGCGAGCTGCTTTTCACCACTGGACCGGACGCCGGCCAGCGGTTTCAGACGCAATCCGCTTACTCCTACTACTAACGCGACGCCGCTGGCTCGAATGTAGCGGTCAGCACCGCCAGCAAAAGCTGATCGCCTTTGGCATCTGGATTCTTGAAAACGAAATACACGTCGTGGATTCCCGATGTCGGCTGGAGCGCCACTCGAAAGCGAGCTGGAGTCTGGCCGTCGGTTGGATGAATCGCTTCAGTCTCGCCGAGCAGTGTGCCAGTTGAGGAATCGAGATGCACCTCGATCGTTCCTCCAATTGCGTGGTATTGGTTTGGAGCAGAGGCAAGAAAGGTCACCGCTCCGACGTTCGTCATGTCGATCTGCTTCAACGCCACCGACGAGCCAGATCGATTCACGACGGTAACCTCAACCGGAATTCCCTCGACGGTGCTCTTCTGGATTCCCTCCGAGAGCACGCCATTGGCAACCACCACCGTCGGTGAGCGCAGAACCAGGTCCGTGCCCTTGGTGACCGGTGCCATTCCGTTCGCGCCGCGGTCGGTGTAGGACGCGCGCAGCACCAGTACGCCCTTTGGCGCATCTCCTGAACCTGCGGGGGGAGAGTAAGCTCCGCGGGCTGGCAGAGCAGGGGAACTCGTCTTCGGATCGCCGAGA
>DASQPS010000268.1:0-3768 GCA_035643845.1 Gemmatimonadaceae bacterium
CTCACGCCTGCGCGCGCCTTCGACATGTATGCAACCGTGCAGGACCAGGTTTATGGCGGGATCGACGCAGAAAAGCCACTTGCAAGTTCGTCGATAGCGTCGACAGCGGACGTCGTCGTTCTTTATAACGGCCAACCAATCAGCACGCCGTACCACTCAACGTGCGGCGGGAGTACTGCCGGAGTTACGGAGGTTTGGTATGATCAGCCCGACGAGCCCTATCTTCGTCCTGTAAGCGATCGAATTCCGGGAACCAATAACTATTACTGTGACCCGTCGCCCCGCTTCAGCTGGACCCAGACCTACGATGCGGACGAATTGCGATCAGTCATGGAGAAGTATCTCGCCGCCTATACAAACGCGCCAAAAACGAATCTCGGTCGAGTAACCGCGATATCAGAGCAGGGGCGAACTCCCTCGGGTCGCGTAGCCGCCTTGACTGTCCGCACTGAGAGCGGGACCTACACGCTTCGCGGAAACGATATCCGGTTCGTGCTTCGCGATCCGAAGGGAACGATCCTCAACAGCACGTTGTTCAATCTCGAGGCGACGACGAGCGGCGGAGAAGTTTCGCACTTGACGCTGACGGGGCGCGGCTACGGACACGGCATTGGGATGTGCCAATGGGGAGCAATCGGCAGGGCGCGAGCGGGCCAGGATTATCGTACGATTCTAGCGACCTATTACCCGGGGACCACGATTGGCAGAATCGCCGGTTAACGCGAAGGAATCAAAGTCGAACAGAGCGAATGTTCGACTGGGCCTGGTTGGAGCGGGCGCGATAGCACAGCTCGCTCATCTTCCGGCGCTCTCGAAAATCAAGGGAGCGGAGCTGGTGGCTCTCTGCGACAACGACGGCCCCAAGGCGAGTGCAATAGCCGAGCGGCTCAAGATCCCGGACGTTTTCACAGACTTCGAGGATCTACTCGAGCTCGACCAGGTGGACGCTGTCGTGATCGCTACGCCGAACCACCTTCACGAGCCACACGTTTTTCGCGCCCTCAAGTCGAAAGTCGACGTGCTATGCGAGCGCCCGTTGTCGCTCACATCGCGCGGCGTCGAGCGCATTTTGGCGGCCGCCAAGCAATCGGGGAGAAAAGTTGTAGTCGGGAACAACCATCGCTTCAGAAGCGACGTGCAGCAGCTCTATCGTTTTCTCCAGGGGGGAGAGCTCGGCCGAATGATCGGCGTACGCGCGGGGCACTACCAGTTTGCGACGTCGCGCGTTGGTTGGCGCTTCAGACGGCCTGAGGCCGGCGGCGGCGCCTTCTTCGAGCACGGCTATCCACTTGTGGATCTGGCGCTTTGGCTGGCGGATTTTCCCGATCTCATTCGAGTAACCGCGCACATGGATCGCACGCGCGGCGCGACGACCGTTGAAGATTCGATGATCGTCAACGTCGAAGGCGCCGGCGGGATCAGTTTCAGCTTCGACGTGTCGTGGTCTTACGTAGGCCAGGAAGAACGGTGGTGGTTCGAGGTTCTATCTGCTCGGGGGAGCGCGAGACTCGCGCCGCTGCGTGTTGTGAAGATGCTGAATGGAAAGCCGACCGATGTCTCGCCGAGCGGAGCGGCTGCACGCGAAAGCGTATTTCTTCAATCGTACCGCTCCGAGCTCGCGCACTTCATCGCAGTGATCAACGAGGACGCGGCGTACGAGCCTCCCGACGATCAGCTGCTCGTTATGAAACTGATGGAAGCCATCTACAAAGCGGCCGACGAAGGTAAAGAAGTCCGTCTGTAGTGCGCGAGACGGTGGACCGTCCACCAGACAATGAGGTTCATCGGCAGGGCGATCGCGATTATCTCTCCGTTCTTCTGATTGAATGCGGGCAGACCTTGCATCACGAAGCCAAGTAGACTGAATGCCGATATAAAGCCGGCGATCTTGCTGGTTCTCGCAACCGCGCGAAGTCCATAAATCGAGAGAGGAACGAGAACAACGAGCGACAGCGACAGCGGATCAAGATGTAACAGGTTCTCGTTCCTTCCCATGAAATGGTGTTTGGTGAACGCCCAGGCGATAAGGAGGGCCGTTCCGGCGAGCCCCGCTATCAGGCTCCAGACAGTCGCAAAAAGCGTCGCCAGAAAGAGAGCTACTTTGTTGGCGCCCTCAGCGCTTCTCACCAGCGCGATTCCTATTCCGGCGAGCACCAGCCCGGCCGCGACGAACCAGGGGAAGTAGTTGGGCGGCGTCGCCGGTTCAGGTGACCGGCCCGCCGTGAAGAGCGCCATCTCGGAGCGGACGAACGGAATCTTTGCATCGGTGCTGTCGGTGAGCTTTACCGCGCGGAGATCGTTCGCCATTCTGACTGGGAGAAACATCTCCTCCCAGACCGAAAGAGGTTTGTCAGCGGGATGGCCAAGCGCAAAGTCGGCACCGGTGTAGAGCGGGACATTGTCTCCGAGCAGTCGGAGAGTATGGAATCGGTATGTGCCGGCGGTCATCACCGAAACTGTGGACGTCTGGAGCTGACCGCCCACGGCGTGGTCAAGCGCATCGCGCAATCGAGTAGAGCAGTTGTCGACGTAGTAGTCGTAGCGATAGAACTTGTTCTGTGGCTGCTCGTTCCACTGCACGAATTGCTGAAGCTTGAGGCGCTGAGCGGGCGTCAGATTCAATTCCTGCGCGAGCACTGAGCGGTTCTCTTTCTTGTAATAGCTCAGCATGGCGTCGAGGTCGATCGCCTGCATCCAATAACGCGTGTCTCCAGTGAGGAACCTGCGGAGGAAGTGCGGTTGGTTGAAATCGAACATCCCCCAGTTGTACGTGGTGTCAGTTCCGAGTCTGCGATCCTTTATCCAGATCGCGTTGTGACCGAAACGTGCCCACACTTCGTCGCCCCAGCCGAACGTTAGGAGATAGACCGTGAGATTCGAACCTGGCTCGGTGCTGTTGGTCGGACTGGGCGCGAGCGGCGGCGCCACCGGCAGGAGCTGCGCACTTAGCGGAGTGCGCCAAAGCGCAATCGCCAGCAGAGAAACGAAGGCTAGTTTCTTCATTGGAAGTAAAGATGCATCCTCGACCGGTCGATCAGGAGGGCAAAAAAAAAGCCCACCAATCGGTGGGCTTTTTCACGATCAAGCGTGGATCAGCGGGCTTCCCTCGCGAGCTGCTCGTTCGCGCGCTCGCGATGCGAGCTTGTCGACGATTGTTTGCCCGAAGTTTTGGCGCTTTGTTGCGTCGTCTGATTCGACGCCGAAGCGGCGCCGGTACCTACAGCTGCCTGCTGTTTCTGTTCGCTGCCACCAATCTGGATCTTCTTTGGTTGAGGGAGTGCCGCTTTTGGAATCCGGATTGACAGAATGCCGTTATCGAATTCGGCATGAATCTGATCCTCGTCAACGCCGTGCGGAAGCGTGAAGCTGCGCATGAACGATCCGTAAGTACGCTCGACGAGATGGTAACGATTCTCTTCGCCTTCCTTGCGTTCGCCGCGTTTCTCTCCGCGAATCGTGAGCAAACCGTTATCGGCAGTGATCTCCACGTCCTCGGGCTTCAGTCCCGGAAGCTCGAGATCCACGAGCAGGTCGGTATTGGTTTCCTTGATGTCGACTGCCGGACTCCAGTTGTAACCATCGCGCGCGAAGGTGTCGTCGAAGAGGCGATCGATTTCGCGCCGGAGTCCGAAAATCGGGGAAGCCGTGGTCATGTTGTAAAGCATTTCCGTCTCCTGTTTTTGAGGTTTTCCCGTTTCGTTGCGTGGTGGAATGAGGCAACCGATGTACCAGCGGGTCCTGGTCATTTCGGCAAACCTATCGCCAGAT
>DASQPS010000269.1:0-5617 GCA_035643845.1 Gemmatimonadaceae bacterium
GCGCTTGCAGCACGCGATGCCAAAGGACCTGCCGAAATGGTGTTGACTCGGATGCCGTGCTTTCGACCTGCCTCGAACGCAAGCACTCGCGTGTCGCTCTCGAGCGCGGCTTTGGCCGAGGACATTCCACCGCCGTAGCCGGGAATCACGCGCTCGCTCGCCATGTAAGTGAGCGAGAGGAAAGATCCGCCGCGTCGCATTAGTGGCGCGAGACGCGAAACCATCGACGTCAGCGAATAGGCGCTCACGCCGATTGCCGTGAGATATCCGAAGCGACTCGTCTCGAGCAGCGGCTTCTTTACTTCCGGCCCGTTCGCGAGCGAATGCACCACGATATCGATGGAATCCTTTCCGAAATCGGCCTCAATACGTTTCGCGAGACCATCGATGCTGAAATCTCCGGTTTCCTTGTAACGCTTGTTGGCACGAATGTCATCGGGAGCGTCCGCGAGCGTGTCGTACGCTGCATCGAGCGGATAAATCTTCTCGAATTGAAGAAGCTGACCGCCAGATAGCTTTCGCGACTCGTCCATCTTCCCGCGCTCGAGGAGATTCAAGAAGATGTTGAGTGCCGGAGGCCAGGTTCCAACGCAAATGGTGGCACCGGCTTCGGCCAGAGACTTGGCGATCGCAAACCCGAATCCAGCGTCGTCGGCGACCCCGGCGACGAGTGCGCGCTTGCCGGTGAGATCGATCTTGAGCATTCGGGTTATATCGCGATTCAATCCGTGGTTGACAAGGGGTAAGAGATTTGCATTCGACTACTGTTCGCGATCATCTCGACGAGTCGTACTTGCTGAATGGGATTTTTATACTTGCGGAGCTGCCCGGTGAGGTCGGAGACCGGATCCGCGCAATCAACGAGCGGTACGACCCGAAGCTTTCGCGGTCCAAGCCTCCCCACATAACGCTGGCGGGGTCATCCGGAGCGGGTCCAATCCCTCCCTCCGTGAGCATCGACGAAATTCGCGCCAGGCTCGAACCGATAACCAGCGACACGCCGCCGCTGACTCTGTCGTTTCAGCCCGCACAGAGATTCATGCAGACCAACATCATCGTGCTGCCAATCGATCCCCACGGACCGTTGCGGGTGCTGCACGACAGGATCGTCACCAGCGGTCTACCCTTCACGAAGGCGCGGTACACTTTTAGCCCTCATGCGACCCTGAGCCTTTACCAATCGCTCGATAGTGAGTCGACGCGGGAGCTGCTCAAGACCCGGATACGGGAGTCGTTCGTGATCAAAGCGATCCAGGTATATCACACGCGAGATCCACAACCTTCACGCAAGCTGTTGGAGCTTTCTCTCACCGGTGGACCTGAAAAAGATTGAGATCGCCTGGCGCGGCCTCTGGATGCGCGTGCTGGGTTGGATGCTGCCGGGACCGAGTAGCACGCCGCTTCCGCCGCCGACCAACGATGGCTACCGCGTGCTGGTCATCAGGTATGAGCGCATCGGCGACATGATCATGGCGACATCCCTGATCAGGAACATTGCGTGTGCGCTGCCAAGTCGGAAAGTCGATGTCCTGGCGACACCGACCACGGCGCCCGTACTCGACGGAAATCCTTACGTGGGAAAGGTGCTCACTCTCGACAGGCGATCGATAAACAGCTACCGGGCGGTAATGAAGCAGCTGCGACGAGAGCGATACACGGTGATGGTGGATGGGCGAATCAACAATCCGCCAATATTCACGTCTACTCCGCTACTCATGTACGCGGGTCGAGCGCGGTTCAGAGTTGGAGCACGTGGGGACAGGAAACCGCGGATCTACAATGTCTCGGTGCCGGAGTGGAACCGCGTCGATCACTACATCGAGGGGTCCAAACATCTCGTCAGTCCGTTCAGCGTGAATCCAACGACGGTCGATTGGCAGCCGGAGATTTTTCTGACCCCGGAGGAGACGGCTCGCGCAGAGGAGAAATGGGCTGAAGCCAGCGGCCTCGTTTCGTCTTCCGTCCCCGCCAAGCGGTTCCTCGTCAACCTCTCGGCGTCAGAACCAAAACGGAGATGGCCGGACGGGAAATTCATCGCGACGCTCCAGTACGCGCGGTCGCGCTATCCGGGCATGCCGATGATCGTCATGGGACTTCCGAGTGAATGGTCGAGCGTCGAGAAAGTCGCGAACGCGGTTCGTGCGTTGCCGGTGCAGACGCCGCAGCTCCGCGACGCTTTCGCGCTCGTCGGGACGTCCGATCTCGTCTTCACGCCGGATACGAGCATCTCGCACGCAGCGTCGGCGTTTCGAAAACCGTCGCTGGTGCTGCTCAAGCGGGAGCACAAGCCGTATGCTCCGTACAACACGCCGGGAGAGATCGTTGCGTGGAACGAGAACGAGATACAGCAATTACCCCACGAGCGCGTGTCCAACGCGCTCGACAAGCTGCTGACGCGCTTCGCGGGTTAACCGGAAGGCGCGGAGATCGTCTAATTGTGGGGTACAACAATCCCACATGCACGTCTCCAATTAGACGGTGACACGGATGTCGGCTATGAGCCTGGCTACGAAATCAGCGACAGTTGCATTAATGCTCTTTGCGGGGCGGATTTCCGCGCAGGCGTCGCAATCACATTCCGACACGAGCGCTGCTCGCGCCTCGCACACAATGCAAGGCATGGACATGGGTGGGAATGGCGCGAAAGACGACTGGAAGTCGGCCGCCATGGCGAAGCACATGGCCTACTCGAGCACGAGGCCGATGAAGCCCCAGGATTCAGTGCGTGCCGCGCTGGTGGTCGAGCAACTCAGGAAGGCGATCTCGAAGTACCGCGATGTCCGGTTCGCCGAGGCGGACGGATATAAGATGTTCGCGCCGGAGATCAAGAATCAGCCGCAGTACCATTTCACGAAAGCGGGCAACGCATTCCGCAACCAATTCGGTTTCGACCCCGCGCGGCCGACCTCGCTTCTATATAAGAAGCACGCTGATGGTACGTTCGAGCTGATCGGCGCCATGTACACAGCGTCGAAGCGGACGTCGGAAGACGAGCTCGATCAGCGCGTTCCGCTCAGCATCGCGCGCTGGCACCGTCACGTGAACTGGTGCGTGCCGCCTCGGTTTCAAAAGGATCGCTGGTCAGAAACGAAGAACGGCAGGCCTGTCTTCGGCCCTCTCGGAGTAGCCACGAAAGACGAGTGCAATGACGCGGGTGGTCGCTTCATACCGCAGGCTTTCGGCTGGATGCTACACGCCAATACCTATGCGGGAGACGACCTCAAATCCATCTGGCATGATGATCACACGATGGACCACGATCACGCGATGCTCGGAGAGCCGAAGAACCCGGACTAGGGCCTCGTGCCGGCGGTGTTGCGGGTTTCAGTGGTAGTTACTTCTCTCTTTCCCTTTGGCCAGAGCCCGAGCAATCCGAGCAGGCCGAGCCAGCCCCAGTTGAAGTGATGTCCGGTGTTGGTCGTGCCGTAGCTGGTCGCACTCGTAGAATCCGTTGTCTGCGCGTGCAGTATCGCCGGCGCAAATAACAACGCACCGGCAATGGCAGCGGCGCCAACGGCATTGCGTGCCTTGTTGAGAAGCATTTTGGGCAACCTCTTGAAGAATTGACGCTGCCTCGGACGGCAGACGATATGCCAATTGGGCCTTCGCGAACAATGTGTTCGTGGCCAGCCAGCGATAAATTTGAGCATGCCTCCACAATTCATCTATGTAATGAAGGACCTGCGCAAGGTCGTTCCGCCTTCGCGGGAGATTCTGCGCGGCATCTGGCTCTCTTTTTATCCCGGCGCAAAGATCGGCGTGCTGGGCGCCAACGGCGCGGGTAAATCGTCGCTCCTCAGGATCATGGCCGGCGTCGACCAGGATTTTCAGGGTGAAGCGTGGCCGCACGAAGGCACGCGAATAGGCTACCTGCCGCAGGAGCCGCAGCTCGACGCCACGAAAAACGTCAAGGAGAATGTCGACCTCGCCGTGAAACCAGTGCGCGATCTTCTGAAGAAGTTCGAGGAGATCTCGAACAAATTCGCCGAGCCGATGTCGGACGACGAGATGACGAAGCTGCTCGACAACCAGGCGAAGGTGCAGGAGAAGATCGACGCGTTGAATGCGTGGGACATCGATCGCAAAATCGAGATCGCGATGGACGCGCTTCGACTTCCAGCCGCCGATGCTGATGTGTCCAGGCTGTCGGGCGGAGAGCGGCGACGCGTTGCGCTCTGCAGGACGCTTCTCGAGGAGCCCGACATGCTACTCCTTGACGAGCCGACCAACCATCTCGATGCGGAATCGGTCGCGTGGCTGGAGCGATACCTCGCAGAATTTCCGGGGACTGTGGTTGCAGTGACGCACGACCGGTATTTCCTCGACAACGTCGCCGGCTGGATTCTCGAGCTCGATCGAGGCGCCGGTATTCCGTACGAGGGAAACTACAGCTCGTGGCTCGAGCAGAAGCGTACGCGACTGGCGCAGGAAGAGAAGCAGGCGTCGGCGAGGCAACGCACGCTGGAGCGCGAGCTCGAATGGGTTCGGATGTCTCCGCGCGCGCGACAGACCAAGAGCAAGGCCCGCATCCAGAAATACGAGGAGCTTGCAACTGCGGCGGAAGGCGAGAAGGTCATGCAGAACGAGATCGTGATTCCTCCGCCGGCGCGGCTTGGCAACGATGTCGTGAACGCGAAGGGGCTGAAGAAAGCCTATGGCGAGAAGGTGCTGTTCGACGATCTGTCTTTTTCGCTGCCGCGCGGCGGAATCGTCGGCATCATCGGACCGAACGGCGCCGGCAAGACGACCCTTTTTCGGATGATCGCGGGAAAAGAGAAAGCAGACGGAGGAGCGCTGGTGATTGGCGATACGGTGCAGCTGGCGTACGTCGATCAAGCCCGCGAGCTGAACGACGCCAACACCGTTTACAAGGAAATCAGCGAAGGGAACGACATCGTCATGGTCGGAAAGCGCGAGATGCAAACGAGAGCGTACCTGGCGCAGTTCAACTTCAAGGGCGCGGATCAGCAGAAGAAGGTGAAGGATCTTTCAGGAGGAGAGAGAAACAGACTGCATCTCGCGAAGCTGCTCAAATCGGGCGGCAATCTGCTGCTGCTCGACGAGCCCACGAACGATCTGGATGTCGACACTTTGCGAGCTCTTGAAGAGGCCCTGGAAGATTTTCCGGGCTGCGCGGTGGTCATCACGCACGATCGATGGTTTCTCGATCGTATCTCGACGCATATCCTGGCCTTCGAGGGAAACTCGGAGACGGTGTGGTTCGAGGGGAACTACCAGTCGTACATCGAGGATCTCAAGCGGCGGAAGGGACCGGACGCCGACCAGCCGCACCGCATCGCCTACAAGAGACTGGTGCGGGCTTGAGCGAGCAGCGATTACTCACGTCACGTGGATAAGTGCAGCAACGGCGTAGCGCTGTGAAACGCATTCTCGTTGTGCTGACGAGTGCAGCTCTAGCGACGTGTCCTCTTGCTGCGCGCGCGCAGCAGTTCGATAGTGTGGCTACCGATAGTGTCGCTCCGGGGGTGATCCACGAGCGCATCGTTGTAAATGCCGGCCCCTGGCACGTCAACGTTCTTCGGGTCGATCTCAAACGACCGACCATCAGCATTCATGGAATGCGCGCACACGACTCGTTCCGGGGACGAGAGACGGT
>DASQPS010000270.1:0-2659 GCA_035643845.1 Gemmatimonadaceae bacterium
GCGACGTCGACGTCGATATTCTTACTCTCGGACAGTACCTGCGGCCTTCCGACGCTCATATCGCCCTCGACCGCTACTACACTCCGCAGGAATTCAGAAAGCTCTACGAGATTGGAATGGAGATGGGCTTCCGTCACGTCGAATCGGGACCGCTAGTTCGCTCGAGCTATCACGCCTGGGAGCAGGTGCAGGCGGCAGGCGTATGAGGACCGAAGCAAAGCGTCCAGCGTCGCCAAAGGCCAGAGACAACGCGCCGCCGTCCGAAAAGCACGCCGCAGGAAATGGCGCGGCTGGTCCGCCTCCACCGACTGAAGTACCCGGAACGACCGTCGAGCAGAGACGTGAGCTTCTCAAGTCGATGCTGATCCAGCGCCGCTTCGAGGAGCGGTGCGCTGCGGCCTACGCGCTGGGAAAAATCGGCGGCTTCTGCCACCTGTACATTGGTCAGGAAGCGATTTCAACAGGCGTGATGTCGATGCTCCGGCCTGATGACTACGTCATCACGGCATATCGGGATCATGCGCAGGCTCTCGCGCGCGGCGTGACGCCGCGCGCGGTCATGGCGGAGTTGTTCGGCCGTATCGACGGATGTTCGCACGGCAAAGGCGGCTCCATGCACCTCTTCGATGCCAAGACCAACTTCCTGGGCGGACATGGCATTGTCGGCGGTCACGTTCCCATCGCCGCGGGCGTCGGATTCGCAATCAAGTACCGTCGAGGAAACCAGGTCTGCGTCTGCTTTTTTGGAGAAGCCGCCGTGAACATTGGCGCCTTCCACGAAGCGCTGAACATGGCGTCGCTCTGGAATTTGCCGGTGATCTTCATCATCGAGAACAATCGCTACGGTATGGGCACGGCGATCTCTCGCTCAACCGCGAACGAAGACGTAATCGTTCGAGCGAAGGGCTACCGTATGGACGGTGAGAGCGTCGATGGCCAGGACATCTTCGCCGTGCGCGACTGCATGGCGCGCGCCCTCGAGAGAGCTCGAAAGGAAAAGCGGCCGACGCTCATCGAGATGAAGACCTATCGTTTTATGGGCCACTCGATGTCCGACGCCGTCAGCGGGACTTACCGCACGAAGGACGAGCTCGAGGAAAACATGAAGCGCGATCCCATTCTCCTTCTGCACAACAGGATGTTCGAATCGGGCGAGCTCACCGAAGGCGAGATGCACAAGATGGACGACGAAGCGAAAGCGATCGCGCAGGACGCCTGGGATTTCGCCGATGCGAGTCCGGAGCCGCCGCTCGATGATCTGCACAAGGATGTCCTCGCGGATACGAGCTCCTGATGGCGGTTCTTACTTATCGGGACGCGCTCACGCAGGGACTGCGGGAAGAGCTCCAGCGCGATGAAAGCGTCTTCCTCATGGGAGAAGAAGTCGCGCAATACAACGGGGCCTACAAAGTCTCGAAAGGATTGCTCGACGAATTTGGTCCGATGAGAATCGTGGACACTCCGATCACTGAGCTGGGATTTGCGGGTGTTGGGGTTGGAGCAGCGATGGTGGGGCTCCGCCCGATCGTCGAGTTCATGACCTGGAATTTCGCGCTGCTCGCCCTCGACGAAGTCGTGAACGCGGCGGCAAAGATGCTCTACATGTCCGGCGGTCAGTTCAAGATGCCGATGGTCTTCCGTGGGCCAAACGGTGCCGCGCTACAGTTGGGCGCGCAGCACTCGCAGGCGTGGGAGAGTTGGCTCGCGCACATCCCGGGGTTGAAAGTCTGCACGCCCGGCACGCCCGCCGACGCCAAGGGATTGCTCAAAGCCGCTGTCCGCGACGACAATCCCGTGGTGTTCCTCGAGGGCGAGATGCTCTACAACACCAAGGGAGAGGTCCCTGACGGCGAGCATGTCATCCCGATGGGCGTCGCTGAGCTGAAGCGCGAGGGAGATCACTGTTCATTGATCACCCACGGCAAGATGGTGCTCGTCGCGATGCGCGTCGCAGACGACCTCGCCAAAGAAGGAATCAACATCGACGTCGTCGACCTTCGGACCGTTCGACCCATGGACGTGGAAGCCATCGCCCGCTCCGTTCAGAAGACGAACCGAGCGGTGGTCCTCGAAGAAGGATGGGAGATCTGCGGTATGGGCTCGCAGGTCGTCGACTTCATTCAACGTGAGTGCTTCGACGACCTCGACGCGCCGGTTCTCCGCGTTCATCAGGAAGACGTGCCGATGCCCTACGCGAAGAATCTCGAGCGCGCCGCCAAGCCTGACGCAGGCAAGACCGTCGCGGCGATAAAAAAAGTCATGTACCTCGACTAACCACCTATGGCAACCAAAGTGGTGATGGAGGCGCTCTCCCCAACTATGGAAGAGGGCCGTCTCGTCAAATGGAACAAGAACGAAGGCGACACTATCGCCGCCGGCGACGTTCTCGCCGAGGTCGAGACCGACAAGGCGGTGATGGAGCTGGTCGCGCGCGGAGACGGAGTCCTGCGCAAGCGCTTGGCTAACGAGGGCGACGCGTCCCCGGTCGGAACCCTCCTCGCGGTCATCGCCGCTCCAGACGAGAACATCGATTCTATCGTCGGCTCCGCGGCTCCGGCAGGAGCATCGCAATCGGCCCAGGCATCGCAAGGGGGTGGCAGCGCCCCGGCAAAAACCTCTGCAAATCAGGCCGTCGCGGAGACGAAAGAATCAGCGCAGA
>DASQPS010000271.1:0-4601 GCA_035643845.1 Gemmatimonadaceae bacterium
GCTGTCTCGGGCGATCTGGTGGTTCAACAGGGACGCTACCCGCTAAACCGAGGAACGAACTTTTGGCGAAGTTTTTTCGCCAGTCGTTTCCGCTTCCCGCGTCCCTCTTCCCGCTTCCCGCTTCTAGCAGCACCTCGTCCCCGGCCGGTTGTACCGGTCGTTCATCCACGCGTGATTGAACTCGGTCTCGGTCATCACACGGTCGCCGGGATGGGCGCTCCGCATATGGGTGAGATAGCGCTCGTAATCCGCAACGCCGAGCACCGCTCGAACGAATGAGGCTGAGCGCGAAAGAAATGAGCTGATTGAATCGATCATCGGTTTGAGGTGCCGTTTGGCAAATAGCGTTCGAACAGCTCGAAGATTCGCCCATATTCGTCGGTCCACGACGACGGCCGGACGAATCCGTGACTTTCCACCGGGTACACCGCCAGCTCCCAGCGTTTTTTGCCGAGCTCGATCAATCTCTGCGTGAGTCGCACTATGTCCTGGAAATGGACGTTCGTGTCGACCATTCCGTGCGCCATCAGCAGAGGGTCTTCGAGACCCGCGGCAAAGTAGATAGGGGACGACTGACGGTAGGCAAGCGTATCGTTTTGCGGAAGATTGAGGATCTCTGAGGTATAACCTTCGTTGTAATGGGCCCAGTCGGTAACGCTTCTGAGAGCCGCGCCGGCGCCGAAGTGCTTGGGCTCAGTGAAAAGCGCCATCAGCGTAATGAACCCACCGTAGCTGCCTCCGTAGATCCCTACTCGCTCCGGATCGATATGATAGTTGGCGTTCAGATAGCGTGACGCGTCCACCTGATCCTGGAGATCACGCCCTCCCATGTGCCGGTAGATGGCGGTCCGCCAGTCGCGGCCGTAGCCGTCCGATCCTCTGTAATCGAGATCGAGCACCACGTAACCCTTCGACGCGAGGAACTGATTGAACATGTACTCGCGTGGGTACTCCGACCAGAAATTGCCAACGTTGTGGAGATACCCGGCGCCGTGAACGAATATCACCGCCGCTCCATTCGGCTGGGCATGCATGTCCGAAGGCTTGTAGATGTGCGCGGGAACCTGAACTCCGTCGGATGCCGGAACCATCACGAGCTCGGGCACAATCCATGGAAAGGAAAGCCATTCCGCGCTCGGCGACACTGTGAGCTGCGACATGTCCGAGCCAGGCTTGGCACGAAGGAGAAAAAGATCGGGCGGCCGGTTGACGAAGGAGTAGACATCCGCGACGAGCTGGCCGTCGGGCGACACGATCGCTGTATGCTTTCCCGATTTGGATGTGATCTTCTCCATCGCTCCGCCCGTGACGGGCATGCGATATAGATGCTGCTCAAACGGCGAGACTTCGTTCGTGAGGAGATAAAACGTTCGCTTGTCTGCTGACAGCGCGACGTCGCGAACCTCCCACTTGCCTTTCGTGAGCTGCTGCCGCCCCGTCCCGTCTGCCGCCGCTGTGTACAAGTGCGAGAAGCCGTCAGCCTCCGATACGTACCACACGCGAGTACCGCGATCGTACCAACCACCGCAGAAGGCGCACGGGCCTCCGACCCATGCCGAATCATGAGCGGCTTCGATCGTACCGGTTTTCCCGGAGGGATCTATGGTTTCCAGCAACCTCCATTTGTGGTCGCGGCTGAATGCGTAGATGAGTCCGCGTGTCCCCGCATCGTTCCAGCCGAGCAATTCGTAAAATCCGCCGGTGGTGTCGGCGGGGAAGGGCTTGAGCCACGTTACTCGAGCGCTCGGAATACTCACGAGGGCAATGCGTCCCTTCTGCTGCACGTCGCCGACTTTTGTTCTTCCGCGCATCTCCTCCGTGTAGCCGGTCGTCGTCACGTACTGAGGAATATCGGTCGTACGATTTCCCGTAGCGGGTGAACGGGTCGTAAACAGCAGCGATGTGCCAGTGGGCGAGATGGCAAAATCCGAGACTTGTTCGCCAGCCTGGAGATAGATCGCAGTCAGGGACAGCGAATCGCGCTGCAGTCGTTCCGCTCGGGCTATGCTGTCGGCGCGAATGCGATCACGCACCGCTTCGAATAGATCCCGCTGCTGCTCCTCGAGCCGTCCGCGCTGTCCAACCGCTTTCGCTGAATCCGCCACCGGCGCGGGGCCGGTTCTTATGTCGGTGAGCTGTCGAAGGAACCCATTCGACAGATCGATCGAGTAGACGTTGTTGTTTCTAGCGAAGTAAATCTCCCTGTCATTTGCCGACCACTCCGGGTTTCGCTCGGCGTCTACCGTCTGCGTAATGCGGCGCGTCGTACCGGAGGTCAGATCATTGACGTAGATGTCGCCGTTGGACTCAACGACAGTGTACCGTCCATTGTGCGACCGCTCGCCGGCGGCGAAGCGAGGGCCGGTCGAATCGGCCTGCTGTAGCGACACTCGCTCCGGCTTGGAGCCGGGAATCGCACGCACGCGGAACTGTCGCGACTCCTCGCGCCAGTCACTCCCCGGTTCCAGCCATCTGAAGTAGATCCATTTGCTGTCGGCGCTCCAGCGAACGTCCTCGGGTTGACGGCCGTAGAGCTCCGGGCCGCGCATGATGTTCTTGATGGAAAAGTCGAAGGGCTTGGCGGGCGCCTGCGCGAACGCACTCGTCGCGCAAACGAGCAGAGCCGCGATTGCGCTTGCTCGCGATAGAACCGTTGACACACGAATTCGAGTGCTGCCTGTCATGGTTGGAGGAATGAGGAGTGTGGTGCGCTGTGGCGCCGTGGAGGCGAAAGGCAAAGTGAGCGTTCTCAAATGCTTGCGAAGATCCTAACTGGCCAGAGCCGTATCCGCAGTACTCGGCCGAAATTCTACCTCGGTGCTGCGCGCGATTTTTCTGCCGGTGAGAACGGTGATCCACTCGTGCGCCGACGCAACGATGATCACAATCACGGACAGCAGAAAGAAAGCGGCAACACCTGCGTCGATGTAGTCGTTCATGACCAGCCGTCCCGCATCGGTCAGCGTTTGAACACCGGCTGGTATCGTGCCGGCGGCGATGTTCGCGCTTACGACACCAGCGTGTGAGAGAAAACCCAGCTTCGGGTCAGCGGAGAAAATCTTTTCCCACCCGGCGGTCAGAGTCACGAGCGCCAGCCACGCGAGTGGCACGATTGTCACAAACGCGTAGCGTGCCTTCCCCATCTTGATGATCACGGTGGTTCCGACGCAAAGAGCCACGGCCGCGAGCAGCTGATTTGAAATGCCGAAGAGCGGCCACAGCGAATTGATTCCGCCGAGCGGATCCTGAACGCCCTGGTAGAGAAAGTAGCCCCAACTCGCGACAATAACTGCACTGGAGAGAACCACGGCCGGATACCACGACACGCGTCCAATGGGCGCCCACACGTGCTTGAACAAATCCTGAAGCATGAAACGCCCGACGCGAGTGCCGGCGTCGACGGTCGTCAGAATGAACAGTGCCTCGAACATGATGGCGAAATGGTACCAGAGCGCCATCGCCGTCGAGCCGCCTAGTACTCGGGAAAAGAGGTGCGCCATCCCGACGGCCAGGCTTGGCGCGCCACCAGTGCGCGAAAGAAGTGTCTTCTCACCCACTTGCTGGGCGAGGAGTCCCATCTGCGCGGGATCGAGCGCGAATCCCCAGTGCTGTACCGCCACGGCGGCTGTCGCTGCCGTTGTTCCGATCGCGCTCGCGGGTGCATTGATCGCGAAATAAACCCCGGGTGTTAAAACACACGCCGCGATCAGCGCCATCACCGCGACGAGTGATTCCATGAGCATTCCGCCGTAGCCGACGAACCGCGCGTCCGCCTCGCTCGCGAGGAGCTTTGGTGTCGTGCCCGACGCGATGAGCGCGTGGAATCCGCTTATCGAGCCGCACGCTATCGTTATGAACGCAAATGGAAAGATCTTGCCGGCGAAAATCGGCCCAGTGCCGTTGGTGAATTGAGTCAGCGCCGGCATCTGAAGCGGAGGAAGCACTATGACGATTCCCAGCGCCAGCGCGAGGATCACACCAATTTTTACGAAGGCCGACAGATAGTCCCGCGGCGCAAGGAGAAGCCACACCGGCAGAACCGAGGCGATGAAGCTGTACGCCATGACGAGGAGCGCGAGCGTCTTGCCGCTCAGCGTGAAGGCGGGAGCCAAGGAGGGATTTTGGGCTACCCATCGTCCGGCGTATAGCGCGAGTACGAGCAAGACCAAGCCGATCGCGCTCGCCTCGAGGACATGGTGAGGCCGGATCCAGCGAAGGTAGACACCCATCACAAGCGCGGTGGGAATCGTGAGCGCGATAGTGACGACGCCCCAAGGGCTGGCCTTGAGCGCGTTCACTACCACGAGGCCCAGCACCGCGATGAGGACGATCATTATTCCGAGCACCGCGATGAGCGCGGTGTATCCGGCGACCGGACCGATCTCTTCCTTCGCCATTTGTCCCAGAGACTTGCCGTCGCGTCTCACAGAAGCGCAAAGAATCACGAAGTCCTGAACGGCGCCCCCGATCGCCACGCCAACGATGATCCACAGCGCGCCGGGAAGAAAACCGAATTGCGCTGCGAGTGTTGGCCCAACGAGAGGGCCGGGTCCCGCTATCGCCGCGAAATGGTGACCGAATACCACCCAACGATTCGTCGG
>DASQPS010000272.1:0-3124 GCA_035643845.1 Gemmatimonadaceae bacterium
CAGAGAGCCACTTCGAGTAGATACGATATGGAAATGTCGCGCCGGCTCCGCTGCGGTCTACAGATTGAGCTGAGGCGCCTGCTGCGAGGAGCGCCATCGCTGAAAGCGCGACAGCGATGCTGCGGACAGTTTTGATCACTAATTGCTCCGTGGGAGAAAGTTTGTCGCACAGGAACGTCTCCCACACGTGTCACGAACAATCACACGGCGCGTAAAGGGTTTGTCACGACTGAGCAGGCGACCGGGCAGGGAAGAACATGCGGATGGTCGTTCCGCTACCGACGATGCTTTCCGCCTCGACGGAGCCACCGTGCGCTTCGACGAGGTGTTTCACAATTGCGAGGCCAAGCCCTGTCCCGCCGGCTTCCCGGGAGCGTCCGGCGTCCGCGCGATAAAAACGCTCGAAGATTCGTGGCAGATGCTGCGGATCGATACCCACGCCATCATCGGAAACCGAAACAGCCACACCCGAGACAGTTGGCAGCGTCGAAATTGTGATTCGACCTCCGTTCCCGGTATACCTGAGTGCATTCTCGACCAGGTTGATTAGCGCCTGCTCCGCGGCGGTTCGATCTGCCCAGATGAACGCCGCCGCCGGATCGATCTGCGTCTCCAACGCAATCGACTTCTCATCTGCTTTGCCGGAGACTCGCGAAAATATTTCGATCGCCAAGTCTCCGATCGACACAGGTTCGGGTTGTGGCCTCCAATGTCCCGACTCGATTCGCGACAGATCCAGCAGCTCGTCAACGATGCGCTGCATCCGTTGAGCGTTGGCGTGGATCGCTCGCGCAAACTGCGCTCTCCGCTCTTCCGGAATTGCGGGGTCCTGAAGTGTCTCAGCGAAGCCGCCGACAATCGTTAGTGGAGTGCGTAGCTCGTGCGAGACGTTAGCGACAAAGTCGCGTCGCACTGTTTCGAGCTTTTTGATAGTCGTGAGGTCGAACAATGCGACGACCGCCCCGCCCTCTGCGAGGGGACGCGCGGTAAGCGACAGAGTATTCCCGCCGATCATGATTTCCTCGAGCTCCGTTTCCCTTCCTGCCAGTGCATTCGCAATCGCGTTCCGAAGCGTGGCCTCGCGTGGCAAGTGGTCCATCGTGAAAGGCACGGCACGACCGATTGAAAGCAGCCGTCGGCCGGTCGCGTTTATTCGTACGACATCGCGTTCGGCGGAAACTGCGATAACACCCTCATTGAGTGTCTCGACCAACGCGGACAGAACGGACCGTTCCGCTGCCAGCGCAGAAATCCGCGACTCCAGCTGCTCGGCCAGACTGTGAATCGCAACCGACAGATCGCCGACTTCTCCCGGTGCGGCGAGAGGAAGAGGGCGGCGGCGCTCGCCGGCCGCGATCGACCGCGCTACGTCGCTAAGGTCGACTATTGGGCGTGACACCGATCTGGCGAAAAGAAATGCCAGAATTCCCGCCAGCAAAAAGGAAATGAGTCCCGCGACAAGAACACCGTTGCGGGCGCTGTCGAATATCGCTTCCACCGCCTCGGTAGTTACGGAAACACGCGCGACACCGAGCGGCGATGTCACAGCAACGTACAGGCGTTCAACGCCGGTAGATGGACTCATGCGGCGAGACGCTCCGATCCCGGTGTTCCTTGCATCGATTACTTCGGGGCGAGTGCTGTGATTCTGGAGCTCCAGAAGTGCGGGTCCGTCGAACTCGGAGTCGCCCACAACGTGACCCGCGGAATCGATGAGAGTTACGCGATGACTGGTGGCGGCACTCGCTTCGTCAGCAAGCGAATCAGCGTCGACGCCGGGGCGCCATTGCATGGCAAGCAGCCTTGCCTCTCCGGCGAGATCATGGACAGTCTGATTGATGATCCGCGAATGTAGCTGGTTGTCTATTATGACAACCACTGACACTACCAACACTGCAATGATCGCCAGCGACTGAAAAAGAAGTCGTTGCGCGAGCCTCACGGGCGGGGTGCGCCGCTCTTCAGGCGGTAGCCGAACCCACGGACCGTTTCGATGAGGTCGCCGGCTTCGCCGAGCTTTCCTCGCAAGCGCTGGACGTGCATGTCGACGGTACGCGTCTGGATGTCGGGCGCTGCTTCCCAGACGACCTCAAGAAGCAAATTGCGCGGTTGTACTCTTCCTTTTCGTTCGGCAAGAAGCGCAAGCAGCTTGAACTCCGTTGGGGTAAGCTCGATTTCCCGGCCGTCGACAGTAACGCGGTGAGAAGTGCTGTCGATTCGCAGCGGCCCGATTTGCCTGATATCGCTGCTTTGCTCCTGACCTGCCTTCGCGCGTCGCAATATCGCTGCGACGCGGAGGACGAGCTCCTGAGGACTGAAGGGCTTGGTGAGGTAATCGTCGGCGCCCAGTGTCAGCCCCTGGATGCGGTCGCCCTCTTCTCGGCGAGCAGTAAGCATGAGCACTGCGACGCTCGACGTGGCCGGGTTGTTCCGAAGCTCCTCCATCACTTCCAGACCGGACAATCCGGGGAGCATGAGATCAAGCACGACGAGGGCGGGCTTCTCCCGCTGCGCCGCGGCGAGTCCCTCGGGTCCGCTAGCAGCAGTTGAGACGGCGTAGCCCGACTTCGCCAAATGGTAGGCGACGAGCGCAACGATGTCGGGCTCATCGTCGACCACCAGTATTCGATCAGCGGATGTCGCGATTCCTGTCACGGGTGGAACTTGCTGACGCAGCCGATTGCCCGTCAACTCACTCTCTGTCACGAACTCGTTACGATAGAGGTACACTCCCTGAATGAGCGGCGTACACTCCCTCGGCGAAGCGCCTCCGGCTAGCTTTTCCCGTCACAACAACGAAATGAAAATCTCAGACAAGTGCTAAAGGCCGCCAGTTATTGTCTTCTCGCCGGCGCGCTCGGCTGCGCATCGGCGCAAGTAGCATCATCGCCGCGGACCGTGGACCTCGCCGTCGTTACGACGACCGACGTACATGGACGGATCACTGCGTGGGATTACTACGCGGACAGAGCTGAGACGATCCGAGGTCTCACGCGAGCGGCCACAATCGTTGACTCGGTGCGGGCGGCCAACCCGGGGCGCGTAATCCTTCTGGACGCGGGCGATCTGCTCCAGGGAAATCCGCTCGCCTACGTTGCGGCCCGTGTCTCAACGAACCGCGTGA
>DASQPS010000273.1:0-6154 GCA_035643845.1 Gemmatimonadaceae bacterium
CGTCGGCGATCAACAGATCCCTGAAGTCGTCGAGGAAGAGATCAAGCTGCAGGATACTCCTTCGGCCGAAGCAACCGTGAGCGAGGAAGAGGTAAGCGCTCCTCTCGGCCTCGAGCGGCACTATCCGGTTGAGGAGCCGTCTACTCGCGTTGCGGAAGCGACCGAGTCGCAACCGGTCGCAGAGTCCGCCGCCACCGAAGCATCGAGCGCTGAAGGCCTGAGCGTCGACGAACTCGGCGTACCGAGCGGAGCTTCAGCTGCGGAAGGACTCACAAGCTCTCGACCCGACGTAAAGAGCGCGCTCGACACCTGGGAATCTCCGCCGGATACTCCACGGCAGGCGGGCTACACGCCAAGAGCGGCAGCTCCCGCGCTTGATGTGGAACCGCCTCAGGGGGAGGCCGAAGCTCCCGCGTCTCACGCTGAAGCTGCTGCGGCGCACGCTGAAGTTGCTCCGGCTCAAGCCGACACTATGTCGGCTCACGCTGACGCTGCGCCGGCTCAAACTGAAGCTCCTGCCCGCGAGCAGGCAGCGGCGAAATCGCCCAACCCTCCGCGTCCGGATTTCACCGAGCGTGTCGAGCCGCCACAAAGAGGCGAAACCGCTTCACCTGCAGAAGAAAAAACATTTTCTGGCGCCAGCGCGGAACCGTTTGTCAACGAGACGATGGCGCAGCTTTATCTCAAGCAGGGATACAAACAGCTCGCGCTCAAAGTCTATCGGCAGCTTGTATTCGCACGACCGAACGATGAAGCGCTCAGGAAGCGCATCGCCGAGATCGAAGCGGAGGATGCAGCCGAACATCCGGGAGAAGTTCCGGTGGCTAGAACGCGCGAGCCTGTTGAAGAGACACCGAGGCAGAGTGAACCGGCGCGGCCGCCATCGGTGGAATCGCCTGCGCCGGCACGATCACCGGAGTCCGAAGAAGCGCCAGCCTTCGAGCCGTCGTTCGCCGATTCGCCGCCAGCGCGAGAGCCCACGCGCCGCGAGTCGGTCGAAGCGCCTCCTCGGGAAGGGCCTGCTCGCGAAGCCCGGCAGCCTTCGATTCGCGAATTTTTCGCCACTCTCGGGCGGCGCCGCCCGCCGCGCACCGGTTCTACTGGCGGATCTCGTTCCGGAAACAATCAACCCGCCGAATCCGCGGAGCCGTTCGGCGCGTCGCCACCGGCGGCGACGCTCGACTCGGTTTTTGCAGGCGCTTCCGTAAGTCCGGCTGACGCGCGCGCTGCCTCGAGACTCGCTGGCGCATTCAGTGGTGCGAGTGGGACGTCGAGAACGACTCCTCCAACTCCGCCGATGCCCACGCCTCGGGTGAATGCGCGTGTGCAGGCGCAGGAGTCGGAAGAAGACGTCGCGAAGTTCCGCGCCTGGCTCGACGGACTGACCGGCGAGTGAAGATCGCCGTCATCAATGGACCAAACCTCAATCTGCTCGGCACTCGTGAGCCCGCGCTGTACGGGACGCAAACGCTGGCAGACATCGAGAAGGATCTCCTGAAAGCAGCGAAGGAGATTGGCGTCGAGCTCACTTTCTCGCAGCACAATGGGGAAGGGGATTTCATCGACGCCGTCCAGGCATTGCGCGGTCGCGTTGACGGCGCACTCGTGAACGCCGGCGCGTACACGCACACGAGCATCGCGATTCGCGACGCACTCGTCGGCGTAAGCGTTCCCTTCGTCGAGCTTCACATCACGAACATCTTCTCGCGGGAGCCCGCGCGCAGACACTCCGAGCTGGCCAGCGCCGCAGTAGCAGTGGTCAGTGGCTTTGGCGCGTACAGTTACGAGCTAGCGCTGCGTGGCCTCGCAAAAAAACTGCAGGCCACGCATGCCTGACCGTCGCCCCGCACGCATCGCGGCGCTCAGAGACGAGCTGACATCGGCGCACATCGACGGGCTCGTCATCACGAGCTTGCCCAACGTCCGCTACCTCACCGGGTTTTCGGGCAGCAGCGCTTTAGTTCTGATCACCCAGCGAGATCTGCATTTCATCACCGACTTTCGCTACGACACTCAGGTCAGCGAAGAGGTCGCCGAGCTTGCCCGAATTCGAATCGAGCAGCAAAGTCTCTGGACCGGACTCTGGAGCCTCGCAACGTCGCTGAGCGGCCTCGAGGTGGTCGGCTTCGAATCGGCGCACTTGCTGCACCGTGATTTCCAGCGACTTCTCACCGATGGAACGCGCTGGCAATGGCGGCCACAAGTGAACCTCGTCGAGCGCCTTCGGGAGTCGAAGGATTCCGACGAAGTCGCGTTGATTCGTAAGGCCGGCGAAATGGCGATCTCTGCTCTCAAGAAAACTCTCAAGGAAGTCCGGCCCGGTCTAACCGAGCTGAACGTGGCGGGAATACTCGAGAAAGCACTTCGCGACGAAGGCAGCGAGGATTTCCCGTTCGCGACGATTGTTGCGTCGGGCGCTCGCGCCGCTCTCCCGCACGCGCGCGCGTCGTCACGAGTTATCGAGAGCGGCGATCTCCTGCTGATAGATTTTGGCGCACAATACAAGGGGTACTGCTCCGACATCACGCGCACGGTGGTGGTCGGCAAAGCGACGGACGAACAGCGTGGGATCTACGAAATCGTGAAGCACGCAAACGCCGTCGCGTCGAAGTCGGTGCGAGCCGGGATGAAAGGTCAGGACGCCGACGGACTGGCTCGGCGCTACATCGAAGATCGCGGCTACGGCGACGCGTTTGGCCACAGCCTCGGACACGGCCTGGGATTGGAGGTGCACGAGGCGCCGCGCCTGGCGAAGACCGTCGAGACCCCGCTTGGCGAGGGCTCGGTCGTGACGATCGAGCCGGGAATTTACCGACCGGGTTGGGGAGGAGTCCGTATCGAGGACGATGTGCATCTCGCTGCTGGCGGCCCGGAGATACTCACCGATTTCACCCGAGACCTGCTCGAAGTTGCCTGAGCGGCGTCCTCCTCCCATCACACGCGAAACGACGACCATGATCGATCTCCGCTACGTGAAGAAACTCGTCGAGATGCTCGATGAATCGAGTGTGGATTCCATCGAGATTTCGTCCGATAAGGGGATGAAGATCCGGATTTCCAAGACTCCGCAGCAGCGCGGGGCGGTCCATATGGCGCAGCCCATGGCGATGCCGGCTTTACTGCCGCCTGCGGTCCCCCTAGCCCCCGCCGCGCCGACCGGGCCTGCTGCAGAAGTGCCCAAAACGGAGTCTGCCAAGTCTAAATATCTGGAAGTGAAGTCTCCGATGGTCGGGACTTACTACGGCGCTCCCGAACCAGGTGCCAAACCGTACCTGGTGGTGGGCGACAGAATCAGCAAAGGACAGATACTCTGCATCATCGAAGCAATGAAAATCATGAACGAGATCGAATCCGAGTTCGACGGAGTGGTGAAAGAGATTCTTGCGCAGAACGCGCATCCCGTTGAGTACGGCCAGGTCCTCTTCCGCATAGATCCCAATGCCTGACAACTCGCAACCGAGAATCAAGCTCGAAGCCGCCGGTCCGAAGACCGCGCCCGCCAGCGCTCCGCTGACGCCACCGCAGCGCTCGGCCGGAACGTTCGATTACAAGGCGATTCTGCAGCACATGATTCATCAGAATGCGTCCGACCTTCACCTCAAGGTCGGACGCCCGCCGACGCTGCGCGTCGATGGGCAGATGGTGACGCTCGAGATGCCGCCGCTCACCCAGGAAGATTTGCGCAGCCTCGCCGAACAGGTGATGGCGCCCAAGAACATCAAGGAATTCTCGGAGCAAAAGGAATCCGACTTCGCGCTGGCAGTTCCAGGCATCGGCCGCTTCCGTGTCAACGCGTATCAGCAGCGCGGCACGATCGCCTACGCAATGCGAACGGTGCCATTTCAGGCGAAGACCGTCGCCGAGCTCAATCTGCCGGAGGTCTGCGAGCGAATCGCGCTCATGCCGCGCGGACTGATTCTCGTGACGGGAATCACGGGCTCGGGAAAATCGACGGCGCTTGCGTCGATGCTTCACTACATCAATCAGAACCGCCACGCGAACATCATCACGATCGAAGACCCGATCGAGTTCCTGCACCGCGACATCAAGAGCAGCATCAATCAGCGCGAAGTTGGAACCGACACGAACAGCTTCGGGCAGGCGCTGCGTCGCGTGCTGCGCCAGGACCCCGACATTTTACTCGTCGGTGAAATTCGAGACATCGATACACTCGACACGGCGCTCAAGGCGGCCGAGACGGGACACTTGGTGTTCTCGACCCTCCACACGACGGATGCGACGCAGACGATCAATCGAATCCTGTCGTTCTATCCACCGCACCAGCAGACTGAAGTCCGCTACATGCTGTCGACGGCGTTGAAGGCGATCATCTCGCTCAGACTCGTGCGTCGAGCAGACAAAAAAGGACGCGTGCCCGCCGCCGAGATTCTCGTGAACACCGAAGCGGTGCGCGACCAGATCCGCGACATGTCCAAGTCGCTCAACATTCCGCAGCTGATCAAGGAGGGCGCGGTGCCTTACGGCATGCAGAGCTTCGACCAGTCGCTGATGAACTGGTACCACAAAGGCGTGATCTCGTACGACGACGCGCTGTTCGCGGCAACGAATCCGGCGGAGTTCTCTCTCAAGGCGCAGGGGATTAGTGCGTCGAGCGATACGTCCTGGGATACCGTCAAGCAGGAAGTCACCTAACCAGCTGCCAGCTTAAGCTGCCAGCTACCAGCCCGAAGCTACCGGCTTCCAGCTGCAGGCATATTTGACTTTTCGTGTTCGCGTTTGAGATGCGGAAGAACGCGACCTTTCGCACCGCGTGGAACTCACGGTTAGAAAAAACCAGAACGCCCGGCCGACAAGTCTCCTTGTCTGCAGCTGATGGCTGGGAGCTCCGGGCTGGTAGCTGGCAGCTTGAGCTGGCAGCTTTTTGCAGTCGCCGCCCAGGGTTCGACTACTTTTGATAATGAAGATGCCCGACCTTGTTCAGTAAAGTCCTGATCGCGAACCGCGGCGAGATTGCTCTTCGCGTCATCAGAGCTTGCCGCGAGCTGGGAATCCAGACCGTCGCGGTGTACTCCGAAGCCGACCGCGAATCGCTGCACGTTCGGTTTGCCGACGACGATGTCTGCATCGGACCTGCGCCGGCCCGCGAATCGTATCTCAACATCCCACGCATCATCGCCGCGGCCGAAATCGCGGGCGCCGACGCGATCCATCCCGGTTACGGTTTCCTGGCCGAGAACGCGGAATTCGCGGAGACGTGCGTGGCGTCGAATATCAACTTCATTGGGCCGACTGCGCAGCAGATTCGGGTAATGGGCGACAAGGCGGCAGCGCGGAAAGCGATGCAGGACGTCGGAGTGCCGATCATTCCGGGCACGCCAGGTCCTGTCGACGATCCGGATGATGCGATCAAATTCGCGCGGGAGATCGGATTCCCTGTCATCATCAAGGCTGCCGCCGGCGGTGGCGGGAAGGGAATGCGCGTCGCGACGGACCCTGAAGATTTCGCGCGGTCGTTTCAGCTCGCGCGATCGGAAGCGTTGTCAGCGTTTGGCAATGGCGAGGTCTACATCGAGAAGTATCTCGCTCGCCCGCGACACATCGAGTTCCAGATCATGGGCGATCGCCACGGAAACGTGATTCACCTGGGCGAACGCGATTGCTCCGTGCAGCGGCGCCATCAGAAGCTTATCGAAGAGGCGCCAAGCGTTGCGCTCACGCAGGATTTGCGCGAGAAGATGGGCGCTGCGGCCGTCAAGGGGGCGAAGGCGATCGACTATGTCGGCGCCGGCACCATCGAAATGCTCCTCAACGAAGACAAATCGTACTACTTCATGGAAATGAATACGCGCATCCAGGTCGAGCACCCTGTAACAGAGATGCTGACTGGCGTCGATCTCGTGAAGGAGCAGATCCGCGTCGCGAGCGGTGACAAGCTGTCGATCAAATCGGTGGAGCGACGCGGCCACGTCATAGAGTGCCGGGTCAACGCCGAGGATCCGGCGAGAAACTTCCAGCCTTCACCGGGACATATCGACGTGTTCCATCCGCCGGGCGGACCGGGCGTTCGCCTCGACACGCACGTCTACGCGGGCTACACCGTTCCTCCCTTCTACGATTCTCTTCTCGCCAAGCTCATATGTCAGGGACGCGACCGTCAGGAAGCTCTGCGGCGAATGCAGGTCGCGCTCGAGAG
>DASQPS010000274.1:0-4766 GCA_035643845.1 Gemmatimonadaceae bacterium
GTCCCAGGACAGCCGGATTTTTCCGGGCATCGCCCGCGATTCCGGAACATTCGGCACGCCGAGTCCAACCGATCCCGCGACATTGGTGGTGACGACGAGCCATCCGGCTCCTTACACGCGAGCGGTCAGCGTCTATATCCCCGCGGGATATGTCCCCGGCACGATCGCTCCATTCATCGTCGGCGCGGATGGGCCGGATCAGTCGTTGTTCACCGCACTCGACAATCTCATCGCGGAAAAGCGGGTGCCGCCGATGATCGCGATCTCCATCGCCAACGGCAGCGGTGACGCGCAAGGGAGCGAGCGAGGCCTGGAATACGACACGATGTCCGGACGCTACGCGGAATTTGTGGAGACAGAGGTACTACCGTTGGTCGAACGACAGTACAACGTGAAGCTCACCAAAGATCCCGACGCACGTGCGACAATGGGCGGCAGCTCGGGCGGCTCGGCGGCATTCATCATGGCCTGGTATCACCCCGAGCTCTATCACCGCGTGCTCGCGTATTCGATCACCGCCATCAATCAGCAGTGGCCGCATAGCGACGAGACTCCGCACGGCGCCTGGGAATTTCACGAGCGTCTGATCCCGAACAGTCCGGTCAAACCGATTCGGGTCTGGCTGGAAGTCGGCGACAGGGACCTGTTCAATCCGAATGTCATGCGTGACGACATGCACGATTGGGTGGCGGCCAGCGAGAACATGGCCCGAGTGCTCGCTGCCAAGGGCTATCATTATCAATTCGTGTTTGCCCGTAATGCGCGGCACGTCGACCGGAACGTGAAACAGCAGACGCTTCCGGAAGCGCTCGAATGGCTGTGGAGGGGATATGCCGCGCATTAGAAAGCTGCCACTTGGCGCTTTGCTTCTCGCGATGGCGACGACCAACATCGCTTTCGGCCAAACGCACACCCTCGTTTCCGTCGGCGACCATCGGCTCGACGTCGTGCGTGTTGGCAGTGGCGGTCCGCCTGTCGTATTCGAGACCGGACTTGCCGATTCACTGAATGTCTGGCTGCCGATGCTGCACACCGTGTCGGCTTACACGACGGCGATCGCGTACTCGCGCGCGGGATTCGGGCGATCCGATCCGGGACCGGCTGATCATTCAGTGCCGCACGCTGTGTCAGACCTGCACGAGCTCCTGCGACGACTTCTGATCAAGCCTCCTTACGTGCTCGTTGCCCGATCATATGGCAGCCTTATCTCACGCCTGTACGTGTCGCGCTATCCGAGCGAGGTCGCCGGGATCGTTCTCGTCGACGGCACGCACGAACGGCAGGTTCAACGATACGGATCACTGGACAGCACGTATCCGCGCAAATTCAGCGAATACTACGACTCGGTTCTCCGCGCATTGCCGGCGGGACCGGAAGCCGCGGAGATAAGAGAGACTGTGAAAATACAGGCGGCGGGCACGGTGCCCGGGCTCGAGCCGCTGTCCGACATCCCAATCGCGGTCCTGACCAGCATGAAATCGGACGAATCGGCGCCGTACGTGAATGGCACCGCACGCGGTCACATCGTGTGGCGCGATCTCCACGACGAATGGTTTCATCGCTCGCGCAACGGGATTCACATCCAGACGACGCGCAGCGGCCACGGCATCCAGGACGACGAACCGGGGCTGGTGGCAGATGCCATAAAGTTTGTCGTCGACAGAGTAAGCCTGACGTCTCAGCCCAGGTAACCTGGCATTTGGACCTATGGCCCGAGACCCCGAGTACACGGCACACTCCGCACACTCCGCACACACAGAGCACACAGAGCACACAGAGCACTTAGAGCACCTAGAGCACGATAGGCACGCCGGTCACAGCGTGGCGATGTTCCGCGACAAGTTCCGGATCTCGCTGCTGCTGACCATTCCGACGCTGGTGTGGGGCCACATGCTCCAGCAACTGCTGCCGTTCACGGCGCCGCAGTTTCCGGGATCCCAGTGGATTCCGGCGGTATTCGGAACCGCGGTGTTCTTGTACGGTGGAACGCCGTTCATCAAAGGCGCAATCAGCGAGCTGCGCGACCGCCTGCCGGGAATGATGACGCTGATCGCGCTCGCCATCTCCGTCGCAATGGTATTCAGCGTCGCGGTGACGTTTGGATTCCCCGGAATGCCCCTCTGGGAAGAGCTCGCCACGCTCGTCACCATCATGCTGCTCGGCCACTGGATCGAGATGCGCTCCATCTCTCAGGCGCGCGGCGCGGTCAAGGAGCTCGCGAAGCTATTGCCCGATGTTGCGACTCGTATTGCTGGTGACAGGACCGAAGACGTCCCCGTCGGACAGCTGCGCGAACGAGACATCGTGCTCGTCCGCCCCGGCGCCCGGGTGCCCGCCGATGGAATCGTTCGCGACGGCGCGAGCAGCGTCGATGAATCCATGCTCACTGGCGAGTCCCGCCCAGCGGAGAAGAAAGCAGGCGATAAAGTCATCGCGGGAACCGTCAATACGTCTGGCTCCCTCCGTGTAGAAGTCACGGGCATCGGGGAGAAGACTGCGCTCGCTGGAATCATGCGGTTGGTCGAGCAGGCGCAGAGCTCCCGCTCCCGCGCGCAAGCACTTGCTGATCGCGCCGCGTTCATTCTCACCGTCGTCGCTCTCGTCTCCGGAATCGTCACCCTGGTGACGTGGCTGCTGATATTCCCGGGCAATCCTTCATTTGCAGTCGAGCGCATGGTGACGGTGCTGGTGATCGCGTGCCCACACGCACTCGGTCTGGCGATTCCTCTCGTCATTGCCATCTCCACCACACTCGGCGCGAGCGCCGGTCTGCTGGTGCGCGATCGCCGTGGGCTCGAGGAGGCGCGCAATCTCACCGCGGTCGTCTTCGACAAGACGGGCACGCTGACCATGGGAGAGCATCGCGTAGTCGACTTGGCAACGATCGACGGGCTGAGGGAGGAGGAGGCGATTCGTCTCGCCGCTGGAGTCGAACACGATTCGGAGCATCCGATCGCGCGCGCGATAGTAAAGAGTGCAGAAGAGCGCGGGCTTTCCGTACCAGCTTCGACCGATTTCGAATACATCGCCGGACGCGGCGTCAATGCGACGGTGGACGGGAGACGTCTCACCACCGGGGGCCCGAACATGATTTCGTTGCTCAAACTCGATCTTCCGCAGCGTATCCGCGAATTCGTCGATGCAGCGGCGGCGCGCGGACAGGCCACGGTTTATCTGGTCGAGAACGGTCGGGTCCTCGCCGCGTTCGCGGTCGCTGATGCAATCAGGCCGGAATCCAAAGAGGCTATCGACCGCTTGCACCGCGCTCAGATCGAGGTCGTCATGATCACCGGTGATGCCAGGCCCGTCGCCGATGCGGTTGCGAAGGAGCTGGGCATCGACACGGTGTTCGCCCAGGTTCTGCCGGAGCAGAAGGCCGAACACATCGAAGAGCTCAAGACGCAGGGAAAGAAAGTCGCGATGGTGGGCGACGGTGTGAACGACGCGCCGGCTCTAGTTACCGCCGACGTCGGCATCGCGATTGGCGCCGGAACCGAAGTGGCCGTCGAGGCTGGCGACATCGTGCTGGTCCGCAACGACCCGCGCGATGTCCCACGCATCATCTCGCTCTCACGCGCCAGCTATCGGAAAATGATTCAGAATCTGTGGTGGGCCGCCGGTTACAACATCGTCGCCATACCGCTCGCGGCTGGAGTGCTGGCGTCACAAGGCATCGTACTGTCTCCAGCCGTGGGAGCAATTCTCATGTCGGCGAGCACAGTAATCGTCGCCGTCAATGCCCAGCTCCTCCGGCGCGTTAGCCTGTGACGACCATGCGGCGAGGCACGGGCTCTTGCGCTATGCACGCCACGCGCGCAGGGGAAAATCGCACGCAAAGTCAGCGTTTGCCGGACTGACAATGAGGCCTCCTCCCCATCATATTGTGATCGCGTAATCACACGCGAGACGAAGCTCGACTTCTCTCGCGTGAGCGTTGCTCCGACTCAATGATGGAGGAGAAGATGAAGAAGCACATGCTGCAGCTCGCCGTCGCAATGCTGGCCGGGTCTGCGTTGAGCACGGCGGCTCAGCAACCCACTCGGCCGATGCAGATGCAAAACGAAGCGGCTATGGGATGCATGATGGCCATGCATGGCATGATGATGGGCGATGGAATGGCTGGTGGAATGATGCGCCCCGGTGAGGGCCAGATGGGCGGGATGCGCGGCGAAATGCGCGGGATGAACGATTCGTCCAGCAAACGCGGAATGATGAACGACTCGGCCCACCTGGCGCAGATGAGATCTGACCTCGGCCTGAGCGAAGCGCAGATGATGCAGCTACACACCATCGTCCAGCGCGCATGCACCGCCGCGCAGCCGCATATGACGCTGGCGATGCAGGCGCACCAGGCAGCCATGCAGACCTTGCAGGGAGACAATCCCAGCCTGGACCGGTTCGAAGATCAGCTCGATAAGGCGTCCAAGCACATGGTGGCGGCGCAGGTGGAGATGGCAAAAGGGATGATCGAAGTCCGCAAGTCTCTGACGCCGGCGCAACGTCAGAAGCTCGATCAGATGCACCAGCAGATGATGAGGGAGCGTGGGATGCAAAACGGGACAACGCCACCGTAAAGCTTGCTGAGGCGCATAGGACGACAAGGTTTGAAATGTGCGGGGGCGCGACAACGTTGGTCACATATTGCCGCGCCCTTCCTTCCCGCTTCCCGCTCCCCTCTTCCCGCTTCCCGCGTTCCTAGAACGCGACCAGACCCATGTAACCCGAGCGCGCCGCCAGGCCCGGAGTATCAGCGAGCGGGGCCAGAG
>DASQPS010000275.1:0-3307 GCA_035643845.1 Gemmatimonadaceae bacterium
TGGAGGCGCGTTCGTGCAAGGCGTGCTCGTGCCAATCGATCCGCTACGCATCGAGGCCAGCGCTCGCTTCGATAGTTGGCGGAGCTACAACGGATCTCGCGTCGACAATTCCGTCGCACCGCCGACGTCACCGACATATGCAACGAAGAAGAATTCTGCGTTCGCTCCGCGGCTTGGCGTACGGTACGCGCTCCTCGGTTCGCTCACGCTGCGCGGTTCGTTTTACAAGGCGTTCCGCGCGCCAACGCTCTCAGAGGAATACCGCACGTTCTTCTCCGGTCCCAACACCTTCATGGGCAATCCGCTTCTGACGCCGGAATACTTGACTGGCTACGATGTTGGCGCCGACTGGCAGCCCTTCTCCGCGCTGGACATCCGCGCCACGGGATTCTGGAATAACTACAAGGATCTCGACGACTTCACATTCCTTTCGCCTGGCCCCACTCCCGGCAGCATCGTACTCCAACGCCAGAATGTTGGTGCGGCTCGCAGTCGCGGCGCTGAGGGAGAAGCCTCCCTCCGCATCTCACGCGAGCTCACCCTCTCGACGAGCTACAACTACGATCTCGCTCGCGTCGTCGCCACCAAAGCGTTCGTCAACCGTGTTCCGCTGCAGCGCGGATCGGCACGTCTGAGCTTCGACTCTCCGGAGATCGCAACTGTCAACGCGATTTTCCGCTATGAAGGTCCGAACCACGCGCTCGGCGGAGCCCGCATGTCACCGTACGGAGTTCTCGATCTCGACGCGCGTCACGAAATTCGGCGCGGTACCGACATCTTCGCTTCCGTCGAAAATCTCTTCGACCGGCAATACACCGTGAATTTCCAGGGACCGCTCGAGTCTATAGGACTTCCACGCACGATCCGCGGTGGGATGTCGCTCAGATCTTTCTAAGTGGCGCGCTTCGCACCATAGTTGTCGAGTCCCTTCCCGCTTCCCGCTTCCCGCCCACCCCATGCGCACACTCCTTTCGCTCCTATTCGTCTCCGTCACCGGAGTCGCCCTTACTCCCTTTCCCGCCGATACTCCGCTGCGCGGCTTCTTTCCGCAATCCGTGCAGGCCGAGCGCGATCTCGAGGCACGCTTCAAAGCGATTCCCGAACCGGCGCGCATGCGAGAGTCGATGCGTCGACTGAGCGCACGTCCTCACCACGTCGGGTCCCCGTACGACAAGGACAACGCGCAATGGATTCTGGATCAGTACAAGTCCTACGGGTGGGATGCGCACATCGAGAACTTCGACGTTCTCTTCCCCACGCCCGTCGATCGACTCGTCGAGCTCGTCGCGCCAACGCAGTTCAAGGCATCGCTCCAGGAAACGGCACTCCCCGAAGATCCGACATCCAACCAGCAGAGCGAGCAGCTCCCTTCATACAACGCTTACTCCATCGACGGCGACGTTACCGGTCCGCTCGTCTTCGTCAATTACGGCATCCCTGCTGATTACGATCAGCTCGAGGAGCACGGCATCTCGGTCAAGGGCGCGATAGTGATCGCCAAGTACGGCGGCTCCTGGCGCGGCATCAAACCGAAAGTAGCCGCCGAGCACGGCGCAATCGGATGTCTTATTTACTCCGATCCGCGTGACGATGGTTACGCGGGCGGCGCTGTCTTCCCCGCCGGGCCGATGCGCCCCGCTCAGGGTGTGCAGCGCGGTTCAGTCGAAGACATGCCACTTTATCCGGGCGACCCGCTCACGCCCGGTGTCGGCGCGACGAAAGATGCAAAGCGACTCACGGTCGCCGAGGCGAAGACCATCACCAAAATTCCGGTGCTGCCGATTTCGTACGGTGACGCGCAGCCACTTCTCTCAGCACTCGGTGGCGCGCTCGTTCCAGAGAGCTGGCGCGGTGGATTGCCGATCAGTTATCGCTTTGGTCCTGGCCCAGCAAAAGTTCATCTCCGTGTCAAGTCGGATTGGAGTCTCAAGACATTGTATGATGTGATCGCGAAGCTGCCGGGCACCACCGAGGCGGACGAGTGGGTCATTCGCGGCAACCACCACGATGCGTGGGTGAACGGCGCCGAAGATCCAATCTCTGGTCAAGTCGCGGAGCTCGAAGAAGCACGCGGGCTCGGCGCATTGTACAAGCAGGGATGGCGCCCGAAGCGCACGATCATCTACGCTTCCTGGGACGGTGAAGAACCAGGACTTCTCGGTTCAACGGAATGGGCCGAGACACACGCCGACGAGCTCAAGGCGCACGCGGTCGCATACATCAACAGCGACGGAAACGGCCGAGGATATTTCGGCGCATCAGGATCGCACTCGCTGGAAAAATTCATCAATGGTGTCGCGATGGATGTCCAGGATCCGGAATCCGGCGTCAGCTCATGGAAGCGCCTCCAGGCGCGAAGGATCGTAGACGGTTCAGCGGAGAGTCGTAAGGATGCGCGCGATCGCGAAGATCTCCGCATCGGCGCGCTCGGCTCCGGCTCCGATTACTCGACGTTCATCGATCACCTCGGAATTGCATCACTCAACCTCGGCTACGGCGGCGAGGACAATGGTGGGATCTATCATTCGATCTACGACGACTTTTATTGGTACACGCACTTCAGCGACACTTCTTTTGTCTACGGCCGTGCGCTCGCGCAGGCGGCGGGCACCGCGGTACTTCGTCTGGCAAACGCGGATCTGCTTCCGTTTGCGTTCACGAATCTCGCCGAGACAGTGCAGGGTTACGTGAAAGACCTGCAGTCGCTGCGCGACAAGCGCGCGCAAGAGATCGCTGACCGCAACAAGGATATCGACGAAGGACTGTACAAGTTCACGAGCGATCCACGCGACCCCGTGACTGCGCCACACCGCGAGCAGCCGGCCCCGCAGTTGAATTTCGCCCCGCTCCTCAACGCGCTGGATTCACTCAATCACGCCGCATCTCGCTACGATCATGCTTACAACACCGCGGTGAGCCAGGGGCGCGTTGCCGATGCGAAGGCCGTGAACGAGCGGTTAATTCAGGCCGAGCGGGCACTCACATCCACTGAAGGATTGAAGAACAGGCCGTGGTACGTGCACATGCTCTACGCGCCGGGGTTCTACACAGGCTATGGAGTGAAGACGATTCCGGGAGTTCGCGAAGCGATCGAGCAGGGCGAGTGGCAGGATGCGGACAGAGAGATCGTGCGCGCAGCGGCTGCACTGGATCGCGAAGCAACGCTCGTGAGTGGAATTGCGTCATCGCTTTCCAACGGATCGTGACAATGCCGAGAAGCAGTGGCGGACCGGGTGGCCGTAAGCGAGCCTTGCCTTCACTCGCCAATCCGGTCTGTCGTTAGTGCCGAATCGCTGTGTCCGCCATC
>DASQPS010000276.1:0-5230 GCA_035643845.1 Gemmatimonadaceae bacterium
GCGAACGTGATCTGAGAGGAGTCTGACTCGACTTCGCCTTCCTGGAGCTGAGCCGGCCCCTCCACGTCGAATGTAAAAGTGTCCATGGCGCCGGCTGACTGTAAATCATTCGTTATGACGAGCGAATGGCTTCCGTGATTGCGCGCCCTCACGGTGACAGTAAAAAATCCTCCGTCACTCGTCGACGTAGGATTGGCCGGAGCGACTTCGACGCTAACGTCAATCGAATCGGAAGGCACTCGAATGGCATCCCCGGGCGGCGCGAACGGGCCCCCGTCCGCCACGCATTGTCCCTCGCAGTCGACGACGCCCGCGCATTTGCCGAGGAACTGCGCCCGCGGATGACCGGGCTTTCGCAACAGGGCGTGAAGCATCTCGTGGCGCACCGTTGGGCCGTCCACTGTCGACGCATGGGTGAGGACGATGTTGTTGCCAGCGGCATCCCAGTAGCCAGCGAGCCCTTCGCCGGTTTGCGGATTCTCGAGGGAGGCTCCGGCGTCGTACCAGGAAATCGATCCGAGATTCCCGGAGATGCCCGAACAACTTTGCGTCAGATTCCACCAGGTGGTGTAAACCGAAGGCGGAGAAAACAATTCCGCGCCTGTTGGAATCGGAACATCGACAATTCCGCTGCAGGCGAAGGCTGCAACACTCGCAGCAAGCCCTATCGAGACAGCCGGTAGGCGGATCGGATTGATCAATGCTTGGTCAGATGTTCGAGGAGTCTTGAATCAGCATCTGATTACAAGACTTCGCAACTCAATCCTCATACTGCGCTTCGCCTCAATCCCCGCCGCTCAGCGCGATACTTCCGTCCGGTTGCCGCGTCGCCATCGCACTGAATGGGCCGAGCTCTTGCCGCCTCCACCAGGCTCCCGTTGCTCTCTTGGTGGCGATATCTGTGAACCAGTATTGATAGAGGACGGTGCGCACCATCGACGGCGCCTTGCCACCAAACGGATCCTTCCTGAAGAGGCTCAATACGCTCGGACTTCCCTCGAGCAACCGTTCTTCGACCAGCACTACCCATGGGTTTGCCCGCCACGGCGCGAGCGACGCAAACCACAGGTTCCAGTCGAAGCGCGGTTGGTAGGGCGCGTAGATTCCCGGCCGCTCCATAACGTTTTGTGGTTTGTACCGGAATGGATACGGAGTCCACGTCGTTCCGTCGTCGCTTCCCTGGAATTCGATCTCATAGCGCGCGGGCGTCATGATCGCAAAGAGTCCGTAGGCGTTTGCGATTCTGAATGGCTCCAGAAGCCGATCGGGCAGCGCCAGAATGGAGCTCGATCCACCGAGCAGAAAGGCCGCCACGCTGGCGTAGAGAGCAAATCCGAGAATGATCGTTTCAGCGCGGCGATAGAGTGGACTCCGCGCCGCCTCGGGCGCGAGCGAAGGCTCGAGCCGCAAACCGATGTGGGACAACGCGCGGTCGTCGAGGAGAAGTACGCCAAGGACGAGGACGAGGTAATTGAGAAACGCGTAGTTCGCGGTCGAAATAATCCCGATCTGAAGTGCCGTCACACCCGCGAAACACAAAATGCGAAATTTCCTCGGAAGGAAGACGGCCCATACGACGAAGAGCTCGACGCCGAGCGTGATGACGACCGTCGTCGCATGGTACCAGTGGGGAAAGTGCTGGATGTACCATCCGGGCCACGCGGGCAGAGGACCGTTCTGATAGTAGTCGTCCATCGCGGTAAAATTGCGCCAATGTGGATCGCCGCTCAGGAGCTTGACCAGTCCCGACTCGAAGTAGATGCGGAACCACTCCCACCGTAGCATGAAAAGGCTGAAGCGTGATGGAGGAGTATTTGCTCCGAGTCCGGGCCTGACTCCACTTGGCGCGAAAAACAGGGATAGAAATCCCGCTTCGAGCAGCATTCCGTCCGACTGGTAGGACGAAAATTCCTGGAGCGCTGCGACGCACGCGAGAAAAAGCAGCGTGCAGAGCCCGACGGTGAGCCTCGGCCAAATGTTGAACACGAGCGCTATGGAAGCGATCACGCCGGCAGCGACGACCAGGGTGAGCGCGCGATCGCCTGAAGCAATCCAGAGAAGAGTGGGCGCGTACCAGATGCGCGTTATCGGGCCAAAATTGGCGGCGATTTCCTCGAGATAGAGTCCAGCGGGGAGAATTCCCTTCTCCCCGATCAGACCGTGAATCTGAAACGCGAGAGAATAGAAAGCGGAAAAAAAGATGAGTCCGAGCGCGCGCAGAAACAGCCAGCGCGGCCAGAGATATCCGGGCGAATCGGCGCTGGAGTCGGTCGGGGCAGTCGTCATGCGGCGACTTCAGAATCCCGGCATTTTCTCGTCGGCGGTGGGGCCGTAGATGGACGGCACCGGCACGTCTATTAGTCGCAGGTAGACCGAGAGCTGTCCGCGATGGTGGATGAGATGGTTTACGTGCGTTCTGACAACGGGTCCACGAGGTTGAGTGAAGATCACGCGATCGCCGTGCTTGAGGGACCATTCAACTTTGTAGTCCGAATCCTTGCTGGACGCGATGGCTTTGCGTGCAGCGGCGACGTTTCGGTCGAAAGTCTCGAGAAGATCCTCGGTCTTCTCGTAGCTATAGCCGGGATATTTTGCGAGGTCGAGATGGCTCTCACTCAGGGTGTTCGCGATCCAACTCGGCATTCCCGCAACGAGCTGCGCCAGATGTCCGAGCGAAAACGATTTGGGATGCGGCTTCCACTGGCCCTTCTCGCTCGGCACTCGCTCGAGAACGCGGCGCGTCGTCGCCATCTCCATGTCGAATTCGGGCAAGAGAGTACTCGAGATCGTCATCGCTGCTCCTGGCTGGGGAAGGACAAATTAGTCGAACTGCGTGGGCCTCCGCTTGACTGCCGCGATCCGGTCAACCGACATCCGACAGACGCGTAGCAACACGCTAATTTGTACCTGTCTGCTCCGCAGCCGCCGAAGCGTCCCGGCACTTCGAACTATCGAGATCTCAATGGAGAAGCAGCAGAATTGGCGCGAAATCGTTGCCTCGTCGCTTGGTTGGGAGCAGGCACATGCAAGCCTGGAGAGCGCCGTCGAGAACCTTGCGCCCAAGCTTCGTGGTCAAAGACCGAAAGGCGAGCCCCATTCTCCGTGGGAGCTTCTGGACCACATTCGCATTACCCAGCGCGATCTCCTCGACTTCTGCCAGAACGAGAATTACGTCGAGAAGCTCGAATGGCCGCACGATTATTGGCCATCAAGCCCGGCACCGCCGAGCGAGGAAGCGTGGCAAAAAAGCATCGACGAATGCCGCCGTGACAGTGAGGCGCTGGCCCGATTCACCACTGACACGGAAATAGATCTGACTTCGAAAATCCCGCGCGGGACAGGCCAGACCTACCTGCGCACCGTTCTGCTCGCGGTCGATCACACAGCATACCATGTCGGGCAGATCGTTCTCGTGCGCCGGCTGCTCGACGCCTGGCCCGCGAAATGACAGTTCGTCGAGGATGGTGGCGTCCGCGGAATCTTCTTCTCGCATGGTGCGGTTATTGGCTGGCGCTGATCGTCGTCGGGCTGGCGCCTGCAATAGCGGCGGGTTGGCGGATGTCGCAGCAGCCACACCTTGTCGGCGCCGTCAACGCAAGCTTCGGTAACGGAGCGCTGTCCGCGACTATAACTGCGGCGGGAAAGACCACGTGGAGCGGATCGATTTCGATCCTCACGCTCGCGTTGCTCGTCGCCGGCCCACCGCTCGTATTTTGGCTGGTCTGGCTCGCGGGCGCATCTCGCACGAACAATGCGGGAGAAACGGCGGCGCTCGGAGGGCCTAAAAAAAGAGAGTTGTACGCTACAGATTCACGACCGGGGTTCATTGAGTCTTCCACTTCGAAGCGTACCACGCGCGAGGAATCCTGAATCATGCCATGTCTGCTGACTCTCCTGGCTCTCGCGGCGCCGCGTCTCGTCGTCGCCGTCCTCTGGTTCTTCACCCACTGGTTCCGCGGGGTCTTCGACAACATCCTGTGGCCGATCATTGGCTTCGTTTTCCTTCCGACCACGCTGCTTTGGTACTCCGCGGTTCACAACTGGTTCGGCGGGCACTGGACTTTCTGGCCCGTGGTCGGACTCGTGATCGCACTCTCGATAGACCTCGGACCAGTGAGCGGACGTCGAGTAGGCGGTAAGAGGTGACGTCACGCGTGGTCGTGATCACCGGCGCAAGCTCCGGAATCGGAGCGGCCATCTCGCGCACTCTGGCGAGTGAAGGGGCGCGCCTCGTGCTCGCGGCGCGGCGCACCACCGAGCTCGACAAGGTCGCAGACAGCGCCCGTCACCTCGGCGCCGGTGCTGCGCTGAGCGTGACAACCGATGTCACCGATAGAGCTCAGGTTTTTGCGCTTCGCGACAAGGCGATAGCGGAACTTGGACAGATAGATGTCTGGATCAACAACGCTGGACGCGGAATCACGCGCTCGGTTCTCGATCTGACTGACGAGGACGTCGATGAGATGATCGCCATCAATCTCAAATCCGCGATCTACGGAATGCAGGCGTCGGTGCCGTACTTCGTGGAGAGAGGCGAAGGCCATCTGATCAACATTTCTTCGTTTCTCGGCCGCGTGCCGATTGCCAGCTTCCGCTCCGTGTACAGTGCCGCCAAAGCGGCGCTCAATTCGCTCACTTCGAATCTCAGAATGGACCTGCGCGCGTATCCACGAGTACATGTGTCACTCGTCATGCCTGGCGTGGTCACTACTGATTTCGCACGCAACGTACGCGGCGAGAGCCGGCCGGCAATGAATGCTTCCGCACCGGGTGGCGGGCCCATGAATGCGCAGACGCCTGAGGAAGTGGCCGCGAAAATCGCCGAAGTAATCCGCAATCCGGTCGCGGAGGTCTACACGAATCCAGCATCGGCCGAGCTGACCCGCCGCTACTACGCTGATGTCGGCGCGTTCGAGCGCAACGCGCCACGCCCGCCTGCCTCTACAGGCGCCGGCGCGAACCCAATTCAATCAGAAGAACAAGCTCAATCCAGGTAACGGAGAAATCGAGATGCTTCGCACGTTAGCGCAGGCTGGCCGGTCGCCGCGCGTCATATTCAGTTCGCTCGCCACGGCTGTTGCTCTTGTATCAACCGCGTGCGCCAAGAACGAAGGCAGCGGCGCCGCTGGTGACAGCGCCGCGGTCGCCGCGTCGTCGACAAGTGCATCTGCGGCCGCATGCTCGAACAACGCCGGAATCACTCTCCCAGCCGGATTCTGCGCGACGATAT
>DASQPS010000277.1:0-4861 GCA_035643845.1 Gemmatimonadaceae bacterium
GCGGAGTCGATCGCTGAGTCGATTCGAGCGATGAGGCGTCGTCCATTGAGGGAGCTCGACTGAGAGGCGCCCGCCAATGTCGAAGCCGATTCCGTCTCATTCCATGCGGTTATCTGCGCGAAGGCATCGTCGAAGTCGGAATGGCTCGAATCGATGTCCGGTCCGGCGGCGAAGCGACAGCCAGCGAGCTGATGTGCGGGGGCGCTCGATGTGACGCCGCCAAAACTGGCCAGCAGTCTTATCGAGCCGGCAAAGTTCACCACGGCGACGAATCCTTCGCGCGCGCTGGAAACCGCGGCAATTGCCGTTTCCTCCTTTGTCGGATGAGGTCGACGCCAATTCTCCAGACAAGACCGGAGATCCTCCGTTACGCGGGTAATGCTGTCATCCACGGCGGGCGCGTCCTCGTCGACGGGCGCGCGACCGGATCCGACAGTTTGTCGGGCGATTCTCCACTTTCGGGTGATGATCGTTTCGCTCTCGAGTAATGCGATCGCGCTGAGTGGCGGTCGAATCAGATACGTGTGCACGACGGCATGGGGCGAGCCCATTCGCGCTATTCGTCCTACACGCTGGTCCATGCGCGCGGCGGTCCATGGCAGGTCGAGGTGAACGACGACTTCGGCATCCTGGAGATTGACGCCTTCGGAAAGAAGATCTGTGGAGAGCAGCAAGTCGATTCGCTCAGCGACTTTTGGCGCGCATGCGTGAAGTGCGTCCGGCGCGAAACGCGCGAGCGCTTCCAGTCGTGATAAACTTCCACCAGCCACGCGGGCGGCACGCGAGGTGAGCATCGCCACGCCCGTCGTATGAGCCAGCGCACGAAAGAGCATCGATATCGTCGCTCCGTACTGTGAGAACGCCACGATCTTCGCCCTGGGATGTGCGCGGCGAATATCGAGGAGCAGGTTGACGCGCTGTGCGTCCAGCTCAAATGGACGAGTGTGCGATGCCCGAAATGTCTCCAGTGCTTCGTGATGCCGCCTGAGGGACTGCAGCAGACACAGGGCATCTGGAGCTGTGCCAGCGAGCAGCTCGGGAAAACCAAGCTGTAGCGCCCCGCCCTCGAATACCCACGTCGCGAGCTCGTTGATCGTTGGGTAAGTGCCGGCCTCAAGTGAGACGGTCATGGCGATCGAGCGGGCAATCCGCTTTTGCAACGCATCATCAAGCGCCGCCTCGCTGGACGCCCACTGGTGTACGAGTCCGCGAGCGATGAGTGTGCGCGCAATGCCGCCGTCGCGGAGCGGGACCGGCTCGGGCAGATTCATCAGCCCCGAGACGACTCCAGCGTCGTCGCCAATTTCGAGCGTCTCGAGCGGCGACACGCGGGGCATGAGCGCGGTACTCCGGAGCCGTGCGTGCTCTCGGCGTATCGCGCACCTCGCGAGCTCGTGCAGAGTCATGGAGTTTGCCCGTGAGCCGAGGAACAGAGAAAAGAGAGACACCAGATCGTCGCGCCGATTGTGAATCGGTGTAGCGCTCAGGAGGAGAACTCTGGCATCGCGCGCGAGCTGCTCCAGCGCTGTATAGCGTCGCGTCGCCCGGCTCCTGACGTGGTGAGCTTCATCGACGATCAGCAGATCATGCCCGCCCTTACGCTTCAGTGCGATTCCGCGGCTCAGTTTTTCAAAGCTCACGAACTCGGCACTCAGTCGGGTCACCCCAAGTGCTTGTGTCCACATTGGCGCGAGGGCGGCGGGCGCGACGATGAGCGGGCTCTTGAATCGGTTGGCAACGGCCGTCGCGACGAAGGTTTTACCCATCCCGACCTCGTCGCAAAGGAGAGCGCCTCCGAATTCCTCGAGAGCGCGCTCGATTCGCGCGACCGCCGAGATCTGATGCGGCTCGAGCGAGATATCGCCAATTCTGCGTTCCGACTTCACATCGCCGAGGACGAGCGCTGCGATCCGCGCGCGGACCTCTGCCGCCGGCGTCAGTCGGAGCCGCCGCGCGTCCACGAAAGAAGCGGTTGGAGGTCCTTCATCGACAGCGCATACGCATCGACCGCGGCAGCGAGAAGATCAGCGTCAGAGGGAATGTTGCCGGACATTCCGAGCTCGCCGAGAGGGGCGAGTATTGCGCGCGCGCGCGTCCAGTCTCTGGGCAGAGGCAATAGCGACATCGTCCAGCCCAGGTAGCGTCGATACGATCCACGTGCCGGCTCCGCCACAACATTGAGCCAGGCCGAAGCGAGCGAACCATTGAGAAGAGCGGCGAGCGCGAATGCGTCTTCGAGGCTCGGACAGACCGTCGAGTAGCAGGTATTGAGCGGAACCAGCGCATCGCCAGGCTCCGCGACGATCGCGCGCGGTCTCAGCCCAAAGTCTGCCCAGATCACGCGCGACGACTCATAAGCGGCGCTTTCGGTTCTGAACACGCTCCACCACGGCAAGCGTCCGCGAAGATCGCTGCGACCAGCGAGTCGACCACGAAACGGAAGAAGCCACGCGCGGGCGAGCGGTGCAATCTCCCTTTGCGGCTGGTTGTCAGCCGAATGGGGCCAGACCAGATACTCGCGCGTTCCGGTGATCTGCCATGCAGAGAGAGTCTCGCCGCGGACGAGAGGTCTGAGCATTTCGCGCTCGATCGATCCGCGGCGCGTGTTCGCGGATATAATCGCAAGATCTTTCTCAATGCCCTCGACGCGCACGATGTAAGCGTCGTTGCATCCGGTCTTGACGCCGAGTAGCGGTCGGCCGAAATCCGTGGACGCGAAGGGAATCCCGTGCTCGCGCAGCAGATCGAATGCACCACGGACTGCTGGCGGGAGAAGTATCCAGGGGCTCCCGGGAGTGGTGTCAAACGGCAGCGCTCCGACGGGGCAGCGCCATTCTACGACACGATTTGGGAATCGAACCGCCGCCGTTAGACATGTCGGATCACTGCGGTCGAGAGGCTGAGAACCAAACACGGATTGTCGCGCGCTTTTCTTACGCGCGACTAGCAGCGACGGGTATACGGCTGCTTCGAACTGTGATGTCGACTCCGTCAGGTCCTCGAGCGCGAGAAGGTCGGTCCGTTCACCGAGCAATTGTCTAACACCGCCGCCCGCTAACGAGCGCCAGAGCTTGGATGGCAGCAGAAGCGCAAACGTGGCGTCGGGCCGCAGTAGCTCGCACGTTCTCTCGACGAAAAGAGCCGACATGTCCACCTGCGCCGCGAAGCCGCGGCCCGCGCCGGCAATCGAGGCCCCGCTCTGCCACGCTGCATTCCGATACACGGAGAAGTTGCGGCGAAATCCGGCGCGCGACGATTCTGCGATCTCGTGCAGACGCACCCACGGCGGATTTCCTACGATGAGGCTGAAGCCACCGGCGGCGGCGACATCCGAGAAGTGGGCGGCAAACGAGAACGGTAGTGCCGAGCCGCCGCGCAACGATTTCTCTCTGGCGACCAGACTCTTGATGTGGCGACGGATGCTAATCAGCTGCGCGCTGATCTCTTTTTCCGGTCTGTGACGCTCGCCGAACAGATCACGAGCGCGCGCTGCTATGAGGAGCTCTTTCCGGACGTTCGTGATGCGAACGCGCTCGCGATGCAGTACTTCGATCGCTGCCAAGCGTTCGACTCTGTCCATCGCCCGCGAGAGAGATTTCTTGCGCGGTCCTGACGCGCGCATGTAGCGCGAACGCAACGAAGCGAGCGCATTCGCTTTGGGCAATGCTATCGCGTCGACGAATGCACCGCCGGCGAGAGAGTCGCCCACGCGGATGTGCCGATCCAGGTTCGGAAGGGGCACGACACCCATGGGATCGCCATTCGCGCTCTCGATCACGATCGAGAGCCAGAGTCTGAGCTCGCAGAGCCAAACCGCAATCGGGTTCGAATCCACGCCGAAGATCGAAGTCGTGAGGACGCTTCGTCTGATGTCGGCAATGGGCGCTCTCTCTCCTGCCTGCAGCCGAAGCGCCGCGATACGCTCGAGGACGTGAACGAGGAAAGCGCCAGAACCGCATGCAGGATCGAGAACGCGAATCCCGCGCAACTCATCGAGGCACGGACGGTCGGACATCTCTTCGAGTGCGTGGCTGACTACGTCATCGACCAACGACTGCGGAGTGAAAAAAGCGCCGCTCGCCTTTCTTTCGTCCGCGGCCATTAGCGCCTCGAATGCCTTGCCGAGCATTTCGGGGTCGATCGAAGCTTCCGACCAAGCCGCTGAGTCCTCGCGTGAGCTAAAGCGATATCTGGAGAGAACGGAGCCATGGGCGTTGCCGAACGCCTCGTCGCTGAACACGCAGGTACGTCGACGCTTTTCCAAATGCGATCGAGCGAATAGCCCGCCGTTTAGAAAAGGAATCCGACCGAAATTTTTCGCGCGGCGGGACCGAGAGCGGGTCGGGGTGTTCAGCGTCCCGAAAAAAAGCGGGTCGAGCACTTGTTTCTGGTAATGTCCGCCAGATGCAATGCAGCGAGAAAAGCCATTGCTGAGAAATCCAAAATCGGCGTCGAGCCAACCTTTGCTTTCGAGGAACGACAGGAAAATGAGTCGTGAGATATGTAGCAGCGCCATTTCGTTGCGCTCGCTCTCCGTGATCTTTCCCGTGAGAGAAGCAGCGAGCTCGCGAACCGAGCTCTGAAGCGCGCGGAAGAAGCGTCTGGTGATCGCTTCGCGGCCGAGGATGTCGAGCCACCGCGAATGCGTCAGGAGATCGGAGTCCGAGCGTGCTGAAGAAAGCGCGCAAATCGTCTCGGCGTCGCTCTCGAAGAGGCGTGACCGATTGCAAACGAGCGAGACGACGCGAGGCCGCGATTGGCTGTAGGTCCAGCAAACGATCCCGAGCTCGTCGGACTCGGGTTGGATGAATAGAATGAGCCAGAGGAGCTGCGACGCGTTTCGAGCGAGAGCACTCGCGAC
>DASQPS010000278.1:0-3612 GCA_035643845.1 Gemmatimonadaceae bacterium
AAACGCAGCAGCGCGAGGCGCGCCAGGAGGCGGAACTGCGCGCGGCTGTTGGCGAGTACACAGACAAGCAATGGAAGGAGATCGGTGGTGCCTGGGACAAGGAGCTCGGGCGGCTGTCGAAGGAGAAGAGCGCGGTCGACGGCCAACTCAACGAGTTGAACAGAATATTTGCATTGAGCGTCAAGGAGCGTCAGCTCGAGTCCGTCGAGATGGATCGGTCAACTTCGAGCGACGGCTCGACGAGACCGCCTATCTCGCCCGTTGTTCCGCGCCCAGCGATTCCAGAGCCGCCGACACTCAATCCGCCATCACGCCTCGATCCCGCTGCTGCAACTCGCACTCAGTCGCCACAGCCTGCCAGCAATCCCGCGCGGAACCCGTTCGATAGTTTTCCGGTTCTGAGACCTGGACCGGCTACGAGCACTCCGCCTTCAACGACGGCGGTCGCGACGCCCCCGTCCGTACCGAAGAGCGGCGGCCACGATCCGCGGTCGGAGCAGCATAAGACACTCAAGTGCCCCGAGTGCGGTGCCGCGAACTACCCAACGGAGTGGTATTGCGAGAGATGCGGTGGCGAGCTCGCCACTATGTAATACCTCCACCCGCATGCGGAGACAGAAAAGGCGCCTTTCGGCGCCTTTTTTTTGCTGCGTGTGATGCTTAGCGGGCTGCCTTGGCGAGACGGCTCTTGTGCCTGGCCGCGGCGTTTTTGTGGATCAGGCCTTTTCGCGACGCCCGATCGAGAAGCTTCACCGCGGCCAACCTCTCTTCCGCGTTTCCGCCAGCCGATGCGCGCTTGAGCGCGGTCCGGAGCGCAGAGCGCTGCGCACGATTTCGGATCGCGGCGGCGCGTGATTTCCGCATGTTCTTTTTCGCTGAGGCAATATTGGGCACTAACTGATCTCCAGGGATTTTTATCGAGCTTCGAGCCTTGAAATGTGCGCGTCGGCTCGATCTATGTCAAGCTGCGGCACGGCGTTACACACTGCGTGTTCAGAGAGTGATTCGACGCTCGGAGAAGAAAATTTTTCGTGGCGAAAGCCTGCCAGCGCAGCGGCGGAACTGCTAACTTCTACGCGCGGAATCAAAACTCCAACCCGGAAGAGATTGGACAAGTTCCAGAACTTCATCCTCATCGCCCCGGTACTTCTGTTCTCTATGGTGGCGCACGAGTACGCGCACGGGTACGCGGCACTCAAGCAGGGCGACGGCACGGCCTACTCGCTTGGTCGACTCACCTGGAATCCGATTCCGCATATCGATCTGTTCATGACGATATTGTTGCCGCTCCTGACCTATTTCACGACGGGCATTGCGTTCGGCGGCGCCAAGCCCGTGCCCGTTGTTCCGCGCAATTACCGCAATTTCAAGCGCGGCGACATCATCGTTTCCCTTGCCGGCGTCGCGACAAATTTTTTCATAGCGTTTTGTTGTGTACCGCTCGTAATCGCTTTTGGCGCACTTGGCCGTGCGGTCCCCGCGCTCACGGAGAGCTGCGCGCTGCTTCAGACGATGTTGTTGTACGGCGTCCTGATAAACTTGGCGCTTGCCGCCTTCAACCTGATTCCCATTCCGCCGCTCGACGGATCGCACGTCTTCAAGTACATCCTGCCCCCGGCGTGGGCACTCAATTATCAGCGCCTCGGCGCCCAGGGCTTGCTGATTCTTTTTCTTCTGATCGCGTTTGGGGCTCCCGTCCTCAACATCTGGTTCAAGCCCGTGCTCCTTCTCGACAGACTCGCAACTCGCGCGGTTTTTCCATACATCCTTCCCAGTCAATGGACGATGTAGGCCTCGCGACACGCGAAACGACCCCTGGCTCGGCGCCATCGGAAGTTTTTCTCGTCGAGCTCGCAGAATTCTCCGGCCCGCTCGATTTGCTGCTCTCGCTCATTCGCGACGAGCAAATAGACATCTACGACATTCCGATTGCGCGCATCGCGGAGCAGTTTCTTGCGCGCATCTCTTCACTCAAGCTCGATGAAGCGGCTGATTATCTCGAGATGGCCGCTCGGCTAGTGCGCATCAAAGCACAAATGCTGCTCCCTCGGCGTGAGGGCGAAGACGTGTGGGAAGATCCACGAGCCGAATTGGTGAGACGACTGCTCGAGTATCAGCAGGTGCGCGAAGTAGTGGATGTCCTCGAGCGCCGGAGCGAAGACAGGCGAGGCAGGTTCGCCCGAGCGTACAGCCAGCAGGTTGTGCAGGTTCCGGTCGCTGGTCCGCTCACGATATCGTTGCCGGAGCTTCTCTCGGCCGTCGACCGCGTTTTGCGGCTCGCGCGCAAACCCCATATCCATGACGTGGTACCTCGCGCCCTCGACGTCGACGGAGCTATCGGTATCGTGCGAGCATTGCTCGCGATTCGTGCACACGCGCACTGGAAGGACATCGTTCCGAAGAAAGCAGAACCCTGGGAGGTGTTGTCGCTCTTGCTTGCTCTGCTCGAGCTCGCCAAGCGTGGCGAGCTCCGACTTGCCCAGCCGCGCCCGTTTGCGGCGTTCGAGATAACACGTGACTCCTCTAGCGAAGCTGCTTGAGGCAGCGCTCTTCGCGAGCGCAGTTCCGGTTCCGGTCGATGCGCTTCGTTTGATGGCCGCGCACGCCGATGACGGTGAATCGACTCTCGAGTCCGCATTATCGGAGCTGAAAGATCACTACGACACCGACGGACACGGGGTCGAGCTGATTGAGGTCGCGGGCGGCTGGCAGATCCTCACGCGCCCCGAATACACTGAGGCGATCGAGCGCGCACAGCTGGCGGCGCGTCCGCAACGACTTTCCGCGGCCGCCCTCGAGACGCTCGCGATCATTGCATATCGTCAGCCGATAGGCAGGGCAGAGATCGAAGAAATTCGAGGCGTGGGCGCCGGCGCCATTCTCAAGTCACTCAACGAGCGTGGATTGATCGACATCGTCGGGCGTGGCGAGGGACTCGGACGTCCGTTGCTCTATGGAACAACTCCCACGTTTCTCGAGCAGTTCGCCCTGCGACACCTCGAGGAGCTTCCTCGCGCCGACGAGCTCGCGATCGCGCTCCGGGCGCCGCGCCAGGCCACGCCCCAATCAGTCGCTACCCCGAGGGAAAACGGCGAGGCCCCGCCACGGGCTGACTGATGCCCGACTCGATGAGGATCCAGCGCGCACTCGCGCGCGCGGGGATCGCCTCGCGCCGCGGGGCGGAGGAGCTGGTGGCGGCCGGCCGAGTGCGGATCAATGGAGCAATCGCCGAGACCGGCCAGAGCGTCGATCCGTCTGCTGATGACATCACCGTCGATGGCAAGAAAGTGCGCGCTCCCGTCGCACCTACCTGGATGGTACTCAATAAACCGACAGGCGTTCTGACCACGCGAGCGGATCCCGGAGGGCGCCGGACCGTGTTCAACCTAGTGGAAGATGTGCCGGGCCTCACCTACGTCGGCCGGCTCGATTACATGACCGAAGGCGTGCTCCTTCTGACAAACGACGGAGACGCGGCGCACAAATTGACTCATCCCAGCAACGAAGTCGAGCGCACCTACGTTGCTACCGTTCGCGGCGATGGCGGTGCGGCGGCACGTGCAGCGGTGAGAGGGGTAGAGCTGGACGATGGGGTCGTCATCCCACGCGACG
>DASQPS010000279.1:0-4017 GCA_035643845.1 Gemmatimonadaceae bacterium
CGAACATCACGAACCAGAAGACGAGGTTGCCAGCGACGCGCGTAGGATTCACCCGCGAGCCGGATCGCTCGACTGCATCCATCACTCCGCCGCGCTCGAGGAGCTGGTTGAGATGGATGCGTCGCATCAACCGGTCGGTGCCTTTCTCCAGCAATCGCGCGAGGAGATAGCCGGCGAAGAGAATGACCAGCGCGCCGAAAAGCGCCGGGACGTAGCCATAGAGCTGCTCGAAGCTTCCCTGCAGCCTTTCGCCAAAGGTGAGTGTCGTCGTGGTGTCCACTAGAACCTCACATCAAGTAGGGAATAGTTCCCTGGAACGCGGGCTGCCGCGAGTGCGGCGCTCGCAGGGTTGAAAGTTACACGAAATCGTGGGCGTCCGGCGTCGGGATTGGGATCGAGATACCTCTCGGAGGCTATGATGCCAAGGAGTCCGCCGGCGGCGGCCAGTCCGGAAACGAGGTTCCGGTTGGGGTCATTCGTGTTGGTGAGGGCCGCGATCCCGGCACCCATAACCGCGCCGGCACCAAAACCCAGGGTTACTCGTCCCCCATCGGGGCGGGTGTGATCGAATTTCCGAACGAGAAAACGGTCGCCGAGCACCATCCCTGCGATTCCTCCGACGGTGACCGTTGCAGCGACCTTTGACGTGCTCGTTTTCTCGGGCAGGAATGCGTGGGCTACGAGAACCCCGAGGCCGGCACTTGGCCACAGAGTCTGGATGTCACCAGCTGTCACGCTGTAGGCCGCGTTCCGTGGATAGAGCACGCCCAGCGGATAGCCGATGATGCCAGATGCGAGTACGATCGCGACGACTCCGCGATCGGATATCCGGCCACCACAGTCAACGGTCCCGTCGGAACGCTGAACACAACCCGAGCTTCCCCTCAGCGTTTCAGCTATGCCGTAACCGATCAGCGCCCCGGCGTCGGAACCGAAACCAGCGCCGACTCCCTCGGCTTCAGTCATGTTGTGCGCAGCGCTCAACCCGAGAGCAGCGCCGCCTATTCCGCCAAGAAAGGCGCCGGCAGACTGGGTTCGATCGTTGGCATGCAACAGGAAGGTGGTCGCCCAGCCCGCGAGCGCGCCGTTATGCCCGAGATTGAAAGCGAGGTCGGTCTGTGGTCTCGAGATGAACATTCGGCGCGAGATTTCCGACGCCGCGAAAAAAGTCCCGCCTGCGACGACAAGATAGGCGGCGCCAGCAGAAGCTCCGTTGTTCGTAATCGCGCCTGCAAATGTGGGCGCGTATACAAGAATGCCGAGGACGGACTGTCCTCGGATAAACGCGTTGCGCGCATCGGTGCGCGCCATGATCGTCTCCCGTGGCAGTTTCGACACGACTGCCCGGATCGCTTCGCGATCGATTCCGCTCAGATTGTAGCGCTCGACAACTCCAGTTCTGCGTGTGACGGCCAGCACGTAGGTCGAATCGTTTGCGGTGTACAGCCGCGCATCAGTGAATTCGCCGGACACTGGCCACCAAGGTGGACGGAGCGCCGCACGATCGGCGAGAAACGGAGTCATTACCGTCACGAGGCCGGCGCTGTCGAACGGAACAGGCCGCTCGATCACCTGGGCGTGAATTCGAGAGACCGGCAACAGAATCAAGGCGCCGATTGTGACGAGGCGTCGGGAAAAATTCATCGCGAAATTCGTGTGTTAGCGAGGGCCGAGCTGGATCGCCTCGGCGGGAAAGGATTTGTCACCCAAGATATGCGCGGGTCACGGAAATTGCCCGTTCGGCGTGAGCTCAGGCGCGCGTTTGGGGGTTCAAGTCCTCGTTCCGCGCTGAATGTCGAATATCGCGCTGCGTCTGCAGTGCGAACATATGAGCCAGTCGCGCTGCCGTGCATAGCCGAGACCGAAAGATCCGCCGCCGATCTCTCGACGTGTCATTGTCGCCTGACATCTGGGGCACAGTGGTAGTTTGCCGGACTTAAAGTCGGCGCGGATCCGTTGCAGCTCCGCTGGAGTGTACTGCGCCTGATCCGCCGGCGGCGCCGGTCGCGCGTTTGTGTCCGGTTCGTCTTCGCCCGCGTTCATTCGGGAATTCGCACTACGATCTTTCCGAACTGCTGTCCACTCTGGAGACGCTCGAATGCCTGGCGTCCCTGCGATATGTCGAATACCGAGTCGACGAGTGGGGTCAATCGTCCGGCGCGATACTCGTTCGCGACCGCATCGAACTCAGAGTCGTTTCCCATAGTCGAGCCCATGATGTCCCACTGATTCCAGAACAAGCGACGGATGTCCATCTGCACCATCGGGCCAGAGGTCGCGCCGCAGGTGACGAGGCGTCCACGTTTGCCGAGGGCGCCGAGTGATTGCGTCCACGTCGCTTCGCCAACGGTGTCGAAGACGACATCGACGCCCCGCTTGCCGGTGCGCGCCCTGATCTCCTTGCCAACGTCCGTCGTCGTGTAGTTGATGAGATTTTCAGCGCCGAGGCCGCGCGCGAGAGCGAGCTTCTCTTCGCTATGGGAAGTGACCCACGCCGTCGCGCCGATGTTGCGCACGATCTCGAGCGCGGCCAATGCTACTCCGCCGCCGATTCCCCAGATCAGGACGTTGTCGGATTTTTTCACGCGCGCGCGGGTGACGACCATCCGCCAGGCCGTGAGTGTCGCGAGAGTGAATGCAGCAGCCTGTTCGACTGGTTTGTCTTTTGGGATGCTGCGCGCGTTCGTCGCGGGGACAATGATGTATTCAGCGAGCGTTCCGGGCGCGTGCTCGCCGAGGATTCCGAATTTCACGCAGAGCGATTGCTCGCCGGCTTTGCAGTACTCGCAGGTGTGATCGCTCAGGCCCGGATTGATGATGACACTGTCGCCGACCTTGAGCTGATTGTCGGAGGTTCCGCTGAGATCGCCGATTGCGTCGACGACGCCAGTGGCGTCCGCGCCGAGTATCCACGGTGGGACGATCGTGGCGCCGGGCATTCCGGCGACGACGAAGAGGTCGAGGTGGTTGAGCGCAGCGGCTTTGACGCGGACGCGTATCTCGCCGCGTTTGGGCTCGGGCTTCGGCAGATCCGTGCGGTACACGATCTGGTCGAGTCCGCCGTGCGCCGAGATGGCAAGTCCTCGCACGCGATTATGGGAGCGTTATATTCAGTCGGAATGGTGATTTCGAACGCTGCAAGATACCGATTTTGATTTCTATCCGCTCCGGATCAGTCTGAATGCTCTCCATAAAGGTGCCTCCGCTCGGTGAATCGATCGTCGAGGCAACGGTGTCGCGGTGGCTGAAGAAGGAAGGCGACGCCGTCGCTACCGGCGATACGGTGGTGGAGCTCGACACGGACAAGATCACGGTCGAAGTTCCGGCGCTTAAGGCGGGTGTGCTCGCCAAGCAGTCGCACAAGGAAGGCGACGTCGTGCACGTCGATGACGTGCTGGGCGAGATCGACGAGACAGCCGTAGCCGCGAGCGGCGCTTCGTCCGGTGCTACTGCGCAGGTCGCGGCCGGGGTGCCTGCTTCGCCAGCAAGTCCTCGCCCGATCTCCGAGCCCGCCAAAAACAAAAGCGGCGGTCTCGGAGGGGCTGCGGGCGCTGGCTCCGCAGACACCCCGACCGCTCCTCGACAGTCTGACCAGACGAAGAGCTCGCCCGCGGCGCGGCGCATCGCCGACGAGCGCGGCATCGACATCGCGGCGGTCGCCGGGACTGGGCGCGGCGGAGTGGTCTCTAAGCCCGACGTTCTGGCGGCGACCTCCGCGCCTGCGCGCACGACCAGTCCCATATCGCCACCGATGCGCGGAGGGAATGGTGCCGCGCCCGGCGAGCGCGAGACGCGTGAGAAGATGTCCACCCGGCGAAAGAGGATCGCCGAGAATCTTTTGCAATCGCAGCACGCGACGGCGCATCTCACGACGTTCAACGAAGTCGACATGTCCGCGCTCAATGCTCTGCGCGACAAGTACAAGGAGCGCGTTGAGAAGGAGCGCGGCGTCAAGCTGACGTTCATGCCGTTTTTTGTGCGAGCGGCGTGTCAGGCTCTAAAACAATTCCCGACTAT
>DASQPS010000280.1:0-10672 GCA_035643845.1 Gemmatimonadaceae bacterium
GACCGATGTCGTAATGCCTGGCATGAACGGACGTGGGCTTGTCGAGCGCCTGGTTGGCGTGCGACCGACGATAAAGTCGTTGTACATGTCGGGATACACTGACGACGATATCATCCGACGCGGATTCATAGAGCCGTCAAAGAGTTTTCTGCAAAAGCCGTTTACCACAGAGGCACTTCTTCAGACGGTAAGGAAAGTCCTGGACGAAGGTTAGCCGCCTCGCTACGTCACAGACGTACGCGGGGCGCGCCGTTGAGGCCGCGGCAACCCTCCGCTATATACAGGGATGCATTTGAAGGTCGCGTCCCCGCTCGTGTTCCTTGGTTTGGCTGCCGCGCGCTCGACTGCGGCCGCGCAGGACACGGCCGTAACCAAGCTTCCTCCCGTAGTTGTCGAAGTGGGACGCGGGACTCGCGGGTCGACATTAGACCTGCCGTTCGCGGTAACAATTCAGTCGCCGGACTCCGCTCGTCCCGGCCAGCGCCACCTGTCGCTCGACGAAGCGCTGTGGCTTGTGCCAGGTCTCACAGTCTCCAATCGGAACAACCCATCGCAGGACCCGCGCATCTCCATTCGAGGCTTCGGTGCGCGATCGGCGTTCGGCGTTCGCGGGATCCGCGTTCTTCGCGACGGAATACCGCTTACGCTACCCGACGGACAAACGCCGGTGGACTACCTCGATCTCGAGTCGGTCGGACAGGTGGAAGTCATGCGCGGAAGCTCCTCCTCGCTCTATGGAAACGCGGGCGGCGGAGTTGTGGACATTCGTACGAGCGATCCGCTTCCTGTGCCAGTGTCCGGAGAAGCACGGCTCTCGACCGGAGAGTTTGGAACGCGAAGACTCGTCGCCAAAACAGGCGGGATCGTAGGCGGGTTCGCGTATCAGGGTAATGTCGCCGAGACGGAGAGCGATGGCTATCGCGACTACTCGAAACAGAAAATGACCAACGGCTTCGGTCGTCTGTCGCTCGACCGCGGCACAGGATCCTACGCTCTCGACTGGCTGGGAGTGAACACCCCCACAGCGCAGAATCCTGGCGCGTTGACGCGGGCGCAATTCGAGGCCAATCCGCGAATGGCGGATCCGCTGTCGATTCGAAAGGCGGCGCGTAAAGCGGTCACGCAGTCGCAGCTCGGTCTCACGGGACGACACACCGTCGGTCGTGGCGACGTTGAAGTCTCCGCTTACGCCGGCACTCGTTCTCTACACAATCCACTGACTTTTGGAATAGTCGATGTCGGTCGCACAACCTCGGGCGGTAGCCTGCGTGCGACGGTGCCTCTCTCAGTTGTCGGCATAGATCAAAGGTTGACAGCCGGAACGGACCTCCAGATCCAGAACGATCTCCGTCTCAACTACGCGAACTGCAACGATGTGCCGCCTCTAACAACGCCAACCGCGACTTGCCCCAATCTTGCCTTTGAGCGTGGCGTCGTGACTCTCGACCAGCGCGAGTTGATCTCGTCTGTCGGCTCTTACTTGAGAGACGAGCTACAACTCGGCGATCGATACAGTCTGACGGCATCCGCGCGCGCAGATGCGGTGCGGTTTCAGGTGAAGGATCGGCTGGTGAACGCCACGAATCCGGATGACTCCGGTCATCGGCTTCTGGGGGCGGTGAGTCCGATGATCGGATTGCTGGCCCGAGTGTCGCCGCTTGAGTCTGTATACGCGAATGTCTCAACTGCGTTCGAGACGCCAACAGCTACGGAGCTTGGGAACCAGCCCAGTGGCGCGGCAGGCATCAACCGTGACCTCCAGCCACAGAAATCGACGACGTACGAAATCGGAGGGAAAGGTGTTACGACACGCGGCTTCCAATACAATGCAGCGCTGTTCGCAACCGGCGTACACGACGAGCTCATCCCTTTTGACATTCCGGGTGGCGCGGGCCGCCGCTATTTCCGGAATGCGGGCCGGACTTCGCGGCGCGGCGTCGAGCTTGGCACCGGTCTAACTGTAGGTCCAGTTGACCTGGCAGGAGCCTACACCTACGCGAACTATCGATTCGTCGACTTCACGGTCGACACCACGCATTACGCAGGCAACCACATTCCAGGCATTCCTGCGCAGGTTTTTCAAGCGACGGTAACTGCTCATGGATTTTTTGGCGCCTTCGTCACGGAGGCCAATGTCGCCGACCGAATGTTCGTTGATGATGCGAACTCAGAGAGCGCGCCGGGCTACGCGATCGTCAACACCCGACTCGTGACGCACGCGATGATGGGACATTCCGGCGCGGAGATAACCTTTGGCGCGCAGAATTTATTCAATACCAAGTACGTTTCCTCAGTCAGCGTGAACGCGGCCGCCGGCAAATTTTATGAGCCGGGAACACAGCGCTCTATCTACGTTGGCGTGAGCCTGCTCGGGGCATCCAGAGCGAGTCGGTAGCCCTCTCGGCAACAAACGCGGATATCCCGAACAGGGCACGGTTCTTCCGTTTTGCCGCGTCCATGGCGAGAGACGCGACGCGGTATCCCGAGGAGCCTGACGCGCGCCAAGGGATCGAGAAGCCAGAAGACGGCGAGAGCTCCGACCCGTCAGGCAAGAAATCAATTCGTAAACCCGAAACGGGAACCAGGCTCAGCGCTCTCGAGATCCACGAGAATATCCGAGCGCCGGCCGTCGAGGAGTTGGAGCGCCCCGCGAGCTCGCTTTTCTTTTCGTCGTTGGCAGCCGGAATGCTCATCGGCTTCACCTTCCTGGCGATGGCGTTTGTGTCGCACTACTCACCTGACGCACTCAAGCATCCGCTAAGCTCACTGGTTTATCCTGTCGGATTTATGTTCGTGATCATGGGCCGGAACGAGCTGTTCACGGAGAACACGCTCGAGCCGGTGATTCCGCTACTCCACAAACGTGACGCCAGGACACTTCGGCAGTTGCTCCGGATGTGGGGAATCCTCATCGTCGGCAATCTGCTCGGCGCTCTCATTTTTGCTCTTATCATCGGTCGGACCACTCTCATCGACGCCTCGCTTCAATCCTCGATGCAGGAGGTTGCGCGGCAATCTACGGAAGGCGGATTCGGTGATGTCTTGTACAAAGCGATTTTCGGAGGATGGCTAATCGCGCTGCTCACGTGGCTGCTGGCCTCCACAGTCGATAGCATTGCGCAACTTTTTCTCATCTGGGTCACGACTGTCCCGATCGCTGCGTTTCACTTCCGGCATTCCATCGCGGGTGGTGTCGAGTCTCTATTCCGCGCGGTCACCGGCACCGCATCGTGGGGCGACATGCTCGGAAACTTTCTGATCCCCGCGCTAATCGGCAATGCAATTGGAGGCGTGGTCCTCGTCGCGCTGTTCAACTACGCGCAGGTCGCGGAGGAGCACGGCGGGAAATCCTAGTCCGCCGCAAAGCACCGCGGAAATCTCGAGGTAGTTACTAGCGGAGCGTGTAAAGGTAGGCCGCGATGTCCCTCGCGTCGCGCGGTGTGACTCCCATGTATGGCATCACCGTCTTCGGATCGACTGCCGGCGGATTCTCGATCCAGCGAATCAGATTGTCCGGTTCATTCGGCAGAACTCCAGCGATATAAACCCGGCTCGCAATCTGCGCGAGTGGCGGTCCTACGAGGGCATTCGCTCCCGTGATTCCGGGAATGGTGTGGCACGACCCACAGCCATAACGTCGGATGGCGACTTTTCCGCGACCAGCGTCGGCGTCCGTGAGCTGAAATCTGTCGTCGCCCGACGCGCGATCGCATGAGGAAAGGGCCACGACAGCAACGAGGACCACCAACGTCCGGACGGTGAGCATCGACGCCATTCGGCGTGTTGATCTTGCCTCCGATTCGCGCAGCCACCGCGCGAACAAGGTGAGGCCTGCAATTACATACGGAATGCTTCCCGGTATCCACATGATCAATCCGCCGAGCTGCTGATCTTCGAGCGGCGTTAGACCCCATGCGGCCGTGGTCGTGGCGTAGTCTGGGTACCAGAGGCTCGGTGCGAAAGTAAGAAGAGCGCCAAGTGCTCCTGTTTGAAGCGCGGTAGCAAAGAGATAAAAGACAGCGCTGCCATAACCAAGCTCGGTGCGCTGAACCTTGAAGATCGTCCACCAGAAAAGAAGCGCGGAAAAAATGAAGCTCGAATGCTGTAGAGTGTGCATCAATTCGCTATCGAGCGTCGACTGATACGGCCCCGGGAGATGCCACGTCCAGAGCGCAATCGCGTGGAGCGCGAATGCGACAAAAGGAAGGCTCAGAAACTGCCAGGTTCGGGCGAAGCCGTTTCTTCGAGTCACCGCGCCAATCGGCCTGCGCCACGACCGGGGCAAGCCCCAAAGGAACGGTATCAGCGGCCGCCCGAGGACCAGCAGCGGAGTGCTCACTCCGATCAGTAGCTCGTGCTGCGCCATATGCGCCGAGAACAGCGCGCCGCCCAACTCGTGCAGCGGAGAAATGAGCGCGATGGCTAACGTCACCCATCCGGCGGCAAACGCCGTCACTTCCCATCGCCGAATGCCCGACCCGATAGTGTTTGACCAGAGACGCGCAACCCCGGTGACGTACAGCGCGCCTGAAACGAGTAGCGCAACTACGACCGCCGGCTCCCAGCTCCAGGCCGACCAGAGCTCGCTCGGCACGAGCGCGGAACCGACCTCGGCCGAGGCATCGGTTGGAAATGCCGCGATCGCTGCCGCAAGCGTCAGTCCCGAAGTTACGTACCGATGCATGAGCCGATAAAGAAAATCGGAATCCACTGCATCACTATCGCGAGAAGCCCGAGCGACGCCGTGAATAGTCCGACAATCGCCATGAAGCTGCTGCGGGGCATCACTCCGCCCTCGGTAAGCGGATAATCCCCAACGCGATTTCTGTATCGCCAGGATACCATGAGTGCGAGAAGGGTTATCAGGAAGAAGAGCAGCGAGAGGAGATGCAGCCAGATGCGATTTCCGCTGACACACGCCCTATCCACGGCCGCGTAATTGATCCAGACCATGAGCATGCCGGCGGCCGGACCCGCGAGCATTCCATACCACAGAGCCAGCGAATGGCTCGTGCGAGCCATCTCCTCACGCTCTCGCTCCCGCTCCACGATTTCGTCACTCATATGAAGCGCACCGAGACGAACACGATTAGCCAGAGCGCCACCCACGATGCGACGATGAAATACCAGTAGACAGCCATCACCGTGGTGTCAGTGTAGTGCTTCTTCTCCACAGGGCCGAGGAGCATCACCAGGGCAATGAGTAGCGTCTCGAGAGTGCCTGCGATCAAATGCGCGGTGTGCGTGCCAAGGATGAACCACGTTATCGACCCATAGGCGTTCGAATCGTAGCGCGTGTGAAGTCCCCTGAATTCGAATCCTCTCAGGACGATCGCAACGAGGCCGAATGCAACGACGACGAGCATCCACCGGCCGATCTTTCCGGGCGGCTCGTGCGCGAACGCCAGCTTGGCCGCGTACCAGATCGGAATGACGCTCACGAGTTGTACGACCAGGTTGACCGAGGACACGCCCATGTCGGGTAACAGGGTCCGCGGCGGCGGCCATGTGTCGAAATTGCGCCGGATATAGAAATACGATGCGGCGAGCAGCGCAAACGCGGCGCCCTCTATGAAAATCATCAGGAGATTGCCCCACCATATCGGCGCACTGTGGCTGAAAGAGTGGTCGCCCAGCACTCCAACATCTATCACAGGCCGCCGTTTCATCTGGCTTCCTCCTGGCGAACGAGCGTGTCATGATCGGGCGAGATCGTCGGCCAGAACCAGCAGAACAGGATGACGAAGGTGAAGATCGCGCCGATCGTTACGCCCCAGGGCGTGAAGATCGCGACGATGATGTTGCCGCCACCCAAGATCGCGAGCAACAATGGGAGTATCGTTTCTCTCTTGAATTCGTAGCGGTGCTCAGGAATCGCATCCATGATGCTCGTCACCAGGCCTTCGTGGCGATCGGTCCGAAGTCCCGTTACGACCATTAGCTCCTCGGCCGGCGCGTCCCAGATTGGGTCGCGGCCTTCAACAACCGGAATGAAGAGATGGTTGTAGCTCGGGGGCGGAGACGTCGTTGCCCATTCCAGAGTCGGCGCATTCCATGGATTGTCGCCAGCAGGAACACCGCGACGGAGACTGTAGATGACGTTGCCAAGGAAGACGCACACGCTTGCAACGATGAATACAGCGCCGAAGCTGACGAGCGCGTTCAGATTACCCCAGCCCATCTCCGGGAGATAGGTGTACACGCGTCGTGGCATTCCCATCAGACCGAGGATGTGCATCGGGAAGAACGTGACGTTCATGCCGATGAAAAAGAGCCAGAAGTTCCACTTGCCTGCTCTTTCGCTCAACATGCGACCTGTGACTTTCGGGAACCACAGGTAAAAACCTGCCCACAACGGAAACACCGCGCCACCGATCAGCACGTAGTGAAAATGCGCGACGATAAAGAACGTGTCGTGCACCTGCAGATCGTACGGAACCGACGCGATCATGACCCCGCTCATCCCGCCGATGATGAACAGGAAGAAAAATCCGATCACGAACGTGAATGCCGTCGTGAACCGCGGCCGTCCGGCCCAGATGGTCGCTATCCAGCAGAAAATCTGAATGCCCGTCGGAATCGCGATCGCCGAGCTCGCCGCCGTGAAAAAGCTTTGGCCGAGCTGCGGCAGCGGCGTCGCGAACATGTGGTGCACCCAAAGGCCGAAACCGAGAAAGGCCGTGCTCACCATTGAGAGCACCATCGCTGGATATCCGAAGATCCTCTTCTGGGTAAACGTTTCGACCACCGACGAGATCATCCCCAGTGCCGGGATGAAGATGATGTAGACCTCCGGATGTCCAAAAAACCAGAACAAATGCTGCCAGAGGATCGCGTCCCCACCCTCAGCGGGATTGAAGAAATGGGTGTCGATCAGTCGATCAGCTGCGAGCATGCTGCTCGACACCACGATCGCCGGAAGGGCGAAGATGATCATGAAGGAGGTGATCAGCTCCGACCAGACGAAGAGCGGCATTCGGTTAAGCGACATCCCGGGCGCGCGCTGTTTGAAGATCGTAGTGATCAACTCCACCGCACCGATCAACGCTGCGATCTCGGTGAACGTGATCATCTGGGCCCATACATCTACCCTCTTTCCCGGCGAATACTCGGGTCCGGAGAGCGGCACGTACGCAAACCAGCCTGCGTCCGGACCCGTGTTGGCGAAGAAGGCACCGTAGAGCAACAGACCGCCAAAGAGGAACATCCAGTAGCCGAGCGCGTTGAGTCGTGGGAACGCGACGTTGCGCGTGCCGATCATCAACGGCACGAGCCAGAGACCGACGCCCTCCATCACTGGCACGGCAAACAGGAACATCATCGTGCTGCCGTGCATCGTGAAGATCTGGTTGTACAGATCGGGCCCGATGAAGCGGTTCTCGGGTCTCGAGAGCTGGAGCCGCATCATCCCGGCCTCGAGACCGCCGAGTATGAAGAACACGATGGCGGTGATTATGTAGCGCTTTGCAATCGATTTGTGGTTCGTCGACGTGAGCCAGCCCCACAGACCGGAGTTCTCTCTCCAGGTACTCGTGAGCCGGGCGCGTATTTCATCCTCGTACTCCATCGTGAGCGGAGCAGGACGCTCGGCATCTGGCTCCCGAATGGCGGGCACAGTCCGCGGCTGCGTCATTATTTGAGACTCTCGAGGTAAGAGAGGAGCGCGCGCAACTGCTGCGGATCTAGCTGCGAAGGTGGCATCTTGACGCCGGGTTTGAGACTTTGCGGATCGAGTATCCATCCCGCGAGGTTGCCAGTAGTGTTGGGCAGCGTACCCGCCGCAATGGTCCGACGACTCGCGAGATGGGTGAGATTAGGACCCACCGTGCCACCCGCTCCCGTGCCGCTGATCGTGTGGCACATCGCACACGGTCCGGTGAGAAAAACGCGCTCGCCCGCTGCCGTCAGAGAATCCGCCGGTTTTTTCGACTCGCCCCTCTGCGCTTGGAGCCAGCTCTCGAACTGAAGCCTCGGCTCCGCAACCACGAAGAACGCCATCTTCGCGTGCTCATGTCCGCAGAACTCGGCGCATTGGCCTCTGTAAACGCCGGCGGAATCGGCGCGGAACCACGTGATCGTCTCGTGGCCGGGAACAAGATCCTTCTTTCCGGCGAGGTTGGGTGCCCAAAAACTGTGGATCACGTCCGACGACGTCATCTTGATCAGGACCGGGCGGCCCACGGGAACGTGAATCTCATTCGCCGTTTCGACGAGATTGTGCGGATCGGGATCGACGTACTTCACTTCCCACCACCATTGGTGCCCGACGACGTCGATGCGAAGTGGCTTGGTGCCCCCCAGTCTCGCTAACGCGCTTCCGGTGGATACATCGATGAACAGAAAAGCGATCACGATTACGGCAGTGGCGACCACTCCAATTGCGACGCCAAGCTTCATCCGCTGCGCCTGGTCTTCCGTCTCGCGATGAATGTTCCCCTCGGTTGGCTGTGCGCGGTGCGACGCGCGCCAGAGCGCGTAAACCAGGGTGGCAATCACGATCACGTACACGATCGTCGCAACAGTGAGAAGGCTCCAGTGAAGCCTCGCAACCGCGGCGGCTCGAGGCCCTTTGGGATCCAGCACCGACTGATAGCCGGAACATCCCACGGCCAGAAGCAGTGTCGAAACGCGGAGCCGCGCGGCGATCATTGCTTGACCGCAGCGGGTGGGACGAAGGTTGGTGTTGGATGCCCCTTGTCGCGGGCCTGCTCGGATTCCTTGTACATCATGTGATCGTCGCGTGTCGTGCGAATGGATTTACCCTGCAGGCCGCCGAGCGCGCGCACATAGGCGACGAGCTCCCACACCTGGTAGTTCGGCAGACGGCCCCGGAACGACGGCATGCCATTGGGCCGGCCCTCGACGATCGTCGAGAAAATGTTCTGTGGATCGCTACCGTAGATCCATTCGTTATCCGTGAGTGGCGGTCCGATCCCACCACCACCGTGTGAGTGGCATCCGGAACAGTTCATTTGATCGAAGAGGCGCTTCCCTTCGGAGACCGCGTAGGCATTGTCCTCGTACGGATTGCGCACCGACGCTTCGACCACCGACGGGCCGGGCTGCAGACCGCTCATCGTCACCAGGTTTGCGGCAGTCGCGGACGGCGGCGTCTCACGAAAACGCCGTTGCTCGCGCTTGCAGCCGCCAACAAGAACGAGAGCGACGATCGCAAGCGCCTGCACTCGGCCAAAACGCACAGGTAATAGCGCGCTCATGTGGCCGGTCCCTCGCTCATTGTGTCGGTCCGCGGCACACCGTACTGCTCGAGGATTCGATCGATGTCACTTTTGCGGCGCGTGATAATGGTATTCAACCGGTTTCTTAGCGTGGTGTCGGCACGCCGAACGCCCATCGAGATGTCGAACACGAATGGGAGGAACGGCAAATCGATTTGTGGCGAGACCGGGGTTATCTCGAGCGGGACCGATTCCCTCTGAGCGAAGTAGCCGGCGAGAGGTCCCCATGCTATGGCGACGTCGATGTCGCCACGCGCAACGGCGTCGATGATGCGCGCTGGCGGGTTTGGCTCCCTGTAATCGCCGTAGACGCTGTAGCCATGCACGTTCTTGATGATGTGTCGATTGGTCAGAGCGTGAGCCGGCGGAGTGTTGGTAAAGTCATCTCCTATCATCTGCACTCCGATTCTCAGGCGCTTAAGAATTGGATCGTCGAAAGACTTGATCGAGAGGTTCCTGTCTCGCCGCGTCACGAAGACGTAAGTGGAACGGTAGTACGGTGTGGTTGTAGCCGTGCGATCGAAGCTCGTTGGAACTCCGATGAGCAGATCACAATCCCCCGCGTTGAGCGTGTTGCGGACGAAGCCGCGACGCTGCGCCCACCACGTGTACTGCACACGCGCATTGAGATCGTGAGCGACAAGATCCGCGATCTTGTTCTCGAAACCCTGCTTTTGTTCGTTCGAGAAGGGCAGGTTGTTTGGATCAGCGCACACCTTGAGCTCGTTGCTCGCTGATGCGGCGCGAGCGGGACGGCACGACGCGCCGATCAGCGCGAACGCGAGCAACGCGGCAGGCGAAATGCGCCGCGCCCGGGTGGCGACCGGTCGCTCAGGGAAGCTCGAACACATATAGAGTTCCACCCTTGTTCGTCGCCGCGGGCAAGTCCGTCATCGCGTTGACGAAGCCGAGGGCCGCTGACGAATCCCGGGGATCGATGCCGCCCGCAACAATGCCGCCGGCCCATCCGCCGACGCCGGAGAGAATCGCTACGTACTGCTTTCCGTCAGGGCCCCGGTACGTAACTGGTTGACCGATGATGCCCGACCCGGTTTTGAACTTCCAGAGCTCGTGTCCATCGCGCGCGTCAACGGCCTTGAACCATCCTTCCATCGTTCCGTAGAAGACAACGTTGCCTGCAGTCGCGAGAGCTCCGCTCCAAACCGGGAATTTCTCCTCGTCTCTCCAGACGAGTTTCCGTGCGACGGGGTCCCACGCATCGAAGAACCCGCGATTGCCGCCCGGTCCGGGACTCATCTTGACGTTCATTCCGACGAAGGGAGTTCCGGCGATGTAGTTCGCCTCGACCGATTCGGCATCCTGACACAGATTCTGGTGTGGGATGTAAATGAGTCCGGTGACAGTCGAAAACGCCGACGGCTGCCAATCTTTTGCGCCGGGCGACGCGGGGCAGGCATTCCGCACGACCTGTC
>DASQPS010000281.1:0-6608 GCA_035643845.1 Gemmatimonadaceae bacterium
GAGTGGCGGCTCGGGCGGAGCGTCGAAGCTCCGCGGAAGATGGCGAATCAGGTCGTTAAAGCGCTCGTCGTCCATCGATCCTACTCCTTGAATGCGGCCAGTTCCTGTCGGAGCTGCGCCCTTGCCACCGAGAGTCTGCTCTTGGACGTTCCCTCTGGAACTCCCATGATCTCCGCGATCTCGGCGTGGGTGTATCCCTCAATGTCGTGCATTATCAGCGTCATTCTGTAAGTCTCTGAAAGTCCTTCCACCGCTCGGGCAATGCATTCCTTCAAATCCGGCTCGGCCTCCGGTGCGCTCGCTTCGATCGTATCGGCTTCATCTAGTGCGACTTCTCGTCCAAACCTCAACTCGGTGCGTCTGGCATTCGACGCCACCGTTACAACGATTCTGTGCAGCCAGGTCGAGAACGCCGCGTCTCCGCGAAACTGAGAGAGCCGAGCAAAAGCGCGGATGAAAGTATCCTGCGTGAATTCCCTTGCTTTCTCCGCGTCGCCGCTCAGTCTGTACGCGAGCGCGAAGACGCGCGGCGCGTGCGTGTCGTAGAGCGCACGCCCGGCCAACCGATCTCCCGCGATCACCCGGGCGATGAGCTGTGCTTCGTTCACGCGGTGATTTTATCTACCGCAGTTCTCTGTCGCGACCATGGTTCTACATGCTTCGACACGGTGAACGGCTGGATCGTTCGGTGGTCCGTCGCGGCGGGCTCCTGAAGTCCGGCTACCGAGACGGAAGTTGAAACGGATTAGTCGGATTATCCGGATCAATCGGATCGATCTTAGTGGCGCGAGAGCTCCAGACTTCAGGAGCCCGGCGCGATGACGCCCGTCGCGCGCCGCGCCCTGATCCGCGCCGCCCCTCTCCTGTCCACAAGTCCGGCCTCGAGCGACATCCTCAGATCGTACGGCACCACGGGAACGGGAAAATCCGCACTGCGGTTCCAGCCGAGGGACCGAGCACGAACGCGGATCATCACTTCCTGCGCTTCGGCAGGGTCGCCGAAGGGAGTTTTTCTCCAGCGATAAGATTCGCGCAGGATCTGCGATGTCATTCGCAAACTCGCCATCGACGCATGCGATGTCAGAGTGACGAGTGCGCCACCTCCTTCGCGCGCGGCGCGGGACAATCGCACCGTCTCCGTGCCTTCGGGCTCGATGCCGGCGATCACCACGAGAGCGAACCCTCCACAACGCAGAAGTTCTTCGGCGGCACGGAGTCCATGCTTTCGGGTTCGCGGCCGAACCAGAATCGGACCTTCTTCCCAGAACGGACCTGCCACAGTACCAAGCCCATCGATCCAGACTGCTCTCTCGCCCTGGTCGACGGTCGTATGACACGCTGCTCTCAGAACGGCAGTCGCTCCGCCTTGCGGCATCCAGACGGTGAGTCTTCCGCGCGGCAGGCCGCGACCGGGAAGAATTCCGTCGAGCGCATCGATGCCCGTCGCCACCGGCTCCGCCGTCCGGTGAGTGACCGGTGTCGCATCCGGAAAACGATGCTCGATGAGTGCGCGGATGGCGGCGTTTTGATCGGACATAGCTCTGCTATTCTAGCCCGAATATAACCCGAAAGCAAGAAGGGTACCGGCTCAGGCAACGCACATCGTCAGATCTGAATGTCGGCCTGATTTATGAATTACCTTCCAGCGTTGTCCCCTCCGAAGAAACTCATCCACACTAAAGCTGAAGTGAGTAATCGTGCTCAATAGATACGGATTTTTCGCCGTGATTTTGTCGTTCGCCGGGGTTTCGATCGCCTGCGCGGCGAGCAAGGATGCGAGCCCATCGCCCGTCGGATCGCTGGCGGCTGATTCACAGAGCGCGGCATCGTCGACGCCACGCGTTGCCGCAGCCGCAGCGGCATCTGTAACGAACGTCACGCAGTCGACGCAGACCGCAGTCGGGCCGGCGTCCCGTTCTCGCACCGCTTCGAGCACTTCATCGACGGCCGTCAAGGATTCCGCTTCGAGTGATCCCAAGATCTCCGTTCCGACGGTGAAGGGGCGCACGAAGACAGACAGCCTGGAGCTCGTAAAGGCAGTGAAGGCCGGAATGAAAAACACGAACTGGCCCGTGAAAACGCCGCCGCCGCTTCCGGGCTCGATCCTGCCCACGCACAGAATCGTCGCCTTCTATGGAAATCCGCTTTCGAAAAAGATGGGAATTCTTGGCGAGCTGCCGCCCGATCAGATGCTCGCGCGCTTCGACCAGAAGATTGCTGAGTGGACGAAAGCGGACCCGACGCATCCCGTGCAGCCTGCGCTGCACCTCATCGCCGTCGTCGCACAGGGAGCGCCGGGAAGAGATGGAAAGTACCGCCTGCGCATGACCGACAGCTTGATCAACATGGTCTATGGGTGGGCGCAGAAAAAACACGCAATCCTTTTTCTCGACGTGCAGGTTGGACACAGTACCGTGCAGGAGGAGCTTCCCCGTCTCGTTCCATTCCTTCAGCGCCCCGACGTGATGCTCGCCCTCGACCCCGAGTTCTCGATGAAGACTCCTGACGCGCCCGGCTCGAAGCGCGGGACGATGAGCTCCGCCGACGTGAACTACGCGGTGAATCTGCTCGCAAATCTGGTGTCGCAATATCATCTGCCGCCCAAGGTCCTGATCGTCCACCGCTTCACCAAGCCGATGCTCACCGACGCGAAGGGAATCAAGCTCGATCCACGCGTGCAGATAGTCATCAACATGGATGGCTGGGGCCAGCCGTGGCTCAAGTACGATTCATATCGCGCGTACGTGGAGGCCGAGCCGGTTCAATTCACTGGATTCAAGCTGTTCTTCCACAACGACACGAAGAAAGGCGATCCGCTTCTCACTCCTGCGGAAGTCCTGATGCTTTATCCGAAGCCACTCTATATCCAGTACCAGTAGCGCGCGTCGATCTCGCTCCGAGAACCGGGCGGTCATATTATTGAGCGGCGGTCATCATGGTGACCGCCGCTCTTTTCATTGACGCCCAAAGGAGGCGGGATGACGACCAGGCGCGAATTTCTCTCGAGCGTGGCGGCGGCCGGACTCGCCGCACAGCCTGTCTTTCGCGAGCGCGCGATCCGCTCGCTGTTCCGCGCCAATGCCATTGCCGGAAATCGCGCTCCCGCTTCTTTAGCTGACGACGAGACGTATTGGGGGGAGATACAGCGCGCGTTCGATTCTGATCGGACGATGATCAATCTCAACAACGGCGGCTGCAGCCCGACGCCGAGTCACGTCCTGGAGGCGATGATCAGGGATTTGCGATTCTCGAACGAGCTTCCCGTCGAGCACATGTGGCGCGTTCTCGAGCCGCGCATTGAGAGCGTGAGACGCGATCTCGCCAGAGAGTTCGGCTGCGATCCCGAGGAAATGGCCATCACGCGCAACGCGTCAGAAGCCAACGAGATCATGATCTTCGGGCTCGACCTGAAGAAGGGCGACGAGGTCCTCCTGACAAACCAGAACTACCCGCGAATGATTACTGGTTGGGAGCAGCGCGCTCGCCGCGAGGGAATCGTCGTGAAGCAGATCTCGTTCAAGGTTCCGCCGCCGTCAGACGACTACCTCGTGGACCAGTTCAAGGCAGCGATCACTCCGCGCACGAAAGTCATCGAGGTCACTCACATCACGAACCTCACCGGACAAATAATGCCGGTGCGGCGCATCGTCGATATTGCGCGGCCGCTAGGCATCCAGGTATTCGTCGACGGCGCGCATGCTTTCGCTCACTTCCCCTTCAAGCGCGACGACCTCCAGGCCGACTATTACGGCACGAGCCTTCACAAATGGCTGCTCGCGCCAGTCGGAACCGGATTTCTCTACGTTCGAAAAGAGAAGCAAAAAAATCTTTGGCCCTTGATGGCGGCCGCTGCAACTCAGGACAACGATATCCGAAAGTACGAAGAGATCGGCACCCATCCCGCGGCGAATCACAACGCGATCTCCGCGGCCCTCGCTTTCCACCGGGGAATCGGCAGCGACCGGAAGGCTGCACGGCTACGATACCTCCGCGACCGCTGGGCCAAGAGACTTCTCGCTGAGAGCTCGCGGATATCGGTACTGACTCCGCTCGACGACAGGCAATCTGGAGCGATCGCGCTCTTTAACGTCGATGGGATCGACAACGTGAAACTAGGCACCTGGCTCCTGAACCAGCATCGAATAGTCAACACACCGATCACCCATCCGGAATTTCGCGGAATTCGCATTACTCCCAACGTCTACACGACGCTCGACGAGATCGACGTCTTCTCCGACAAGGTTCTCGACGCGGTGAAGAAGGGCATTCCGGCGACGTGATCGCCGCGCCGCGCCAATGACGATCTCACTGCTGGCGCTGCTCCTCGGCGTCGGCGCGTTTGGGGCTGGACTACTCGGCGCGCTCACCGGATTGGGCGGCGGGCTGGTCATCGTTCCGATGATGACCTTGATCTTTCACATCGACCTGCGCTACGCCATCGGAGCATCGCTAGTCTCCGTAATTGCGACATCGTCCGGAGCCGCCGCCGCGTATGTCCGCGAGGGCTTCACGAACGTACGAGTGGGAATATTTCTCGAGGTGGCGACGACGATCGGAGCGCTGACCGGAGCCGCGTTAGCCGGTTTTATTCCGACGGGCGCACTGGCGGTTTTGTTTGGGCTGGTCCTTCTCTACACTGCCTTTCGTTCGATGCAGTCGCATGAAGACCACCTCACCGATCTTCCCTCAGATCCTCTCGCCCTCAGGCTGCGCCTGAATTCGACGTACCCCGCGCCGGATGGACTGCGCGCCTACTCGGTGCAGGGAGTGAAAGGGGGGTTCGCACTCATGTTCGCGGCTGGCGTCTTGTCGGCGTTGCTCGGTATCGGCTCGGGAATCGTGAAAGTTTTGGCAATGGACCGAACGATGAAGCTCCCATTCAAAGTGTCCACGACGACGAGCAACTTCATGATCGGCGTGACCGCTGCGGCGAGCGCGGGCGTTTACCTCCATCGCGGATACATCGAGCCTGTGCTCGCCTTTCCAGTGATGCTCGGTGTTCTCGCCGGCGCGCTTTTCGGCGCTCGCATTCTCGCTGGCGCCCGAACGCTCTGGCTGCGACGAATCTTCACCGTCGTAGTCGTGATTCTCGCGATCGAGATGCTGTACAAGGGTGTGAGGGGAATTCTTTGAGCAACGGCGCGAATCGGAGTCAGCCCGTCGTCGTACGCAATGCGGGCGATGAACGCGTGGAGATCGTTATCGGACAATTGCTCCGAACGGGAGTACTTCTCGCGGCGCTCGTCGTCCTTGTGGGCGGAGCGATGGTCGTGGCGCACTACGGGAAGAATGCTCCGAACTTCAGGCAATTCAGGGGCGAAGATCCGCTCCTCAAGAGCGTCGGCTCCATCGCGCGTGGCGTGCTGTCCGGCGACAGCCGAGCGATCGTTCAGCTCGGGCTGGTGCTCCTGATCGCAACGCCCGTTGCGCGTGTCGCTCTCACTCTCGGCGCTTTCATAATCCAGCGCGACAAGTTGTACATCGCCGTCACTGCTCTCGTGCTGGCGCTACTTCTGTACGGGCTGTTCTGGAGCGCTGCTTAAACTCGTAACGACAACAATCTGCCTCTTATGGTTCTCCTCCGAACTGCATCTCTGCTGGTCATCTCGAACATCTTCATGACGTTCGCCTGGTACGCGCATCTTCGAAACCTGAGTGATAGAAAGTGGTACGTCGCCGTCGTACTAAGCTGGTCGATTGCGCTGTTCGAGTACCTGTTCATGATTCCCGCCAACCGCATAGGTGCGACTCAGCTAAGTCTTCCGCAGCTCAAAATCCTTCAGGAAGCGATCACACTAATGGTGTTCGTCCCCTTCGCCGTTCTCTACATGCGTCAACCGCCGCGTCTGGATTTCCTGTGGGCAGCGCTCTGCATCATGGGCGCTGTGTTCTTCATGTTCCGGGGTCACGTCATCAGGTAACGGGAGCTACATTGCCTTCGCCTTTTCCCTTCCCGGTTCCCGCTTAAACGGCCCTCACCTCGGGGAAATTGCGAAAAGCCCAGATTGAGTAAGCGAGCATGATGACGCCGCCGCTCATGATGGCCCAGTCCACTCCGATCGCATTCGAGAGCGCGCCGGCCAGGAACGAGCCGATCGGAGTAAAGCCCACATAGACGAAAATGTAGGTCGCCATTACGCGCCCGCGCAGCTCGTCGGGAACTACCGACTGCAGAATTCCATTCGCCAGCGCGCCGTTGATCAGCATCGTGAGTCCCATCAGCACTAGCACGCCAGCGGCGAGATGGATCGACCGCGTCAGCGAAAACAATATCGTTAGCGCCGGAAATGCATATGCGGTGACGTTATATAACCTGCCGCGCCTTATACGGGCTCCGAGTCCCGCGAGCGAAAGCGCACCGGTAAGCGCTCCGATTCCGACGAACGTCAAAAGCAATCCATAGCCGCTCGCGCCGGTGTGCAGCACGTCACGCGCGATAACCGGCATCATCGTCAGGTACTGAAATCCGAATATCGAGTAGACGGCGACGATTCCCATGAGACCCGACACTGAGCGTGAGCCGCGGATGTAGTTCAACCCTTGCTTCAGCTGCTCGAATGGCGAAACCAGATGCTGGATCGGCGTCCATCTCGGCAGCCTGATTTGCG
>DASQPS010000282.1:0-4852 GCA_035643845.1 Gemmatimonadaceae bacterium
CGCCATCGATCACTGTTACGATCGTTCCGCGCAGGTTTATTAGTCCGCACACCGTATCCGGCGCTCCTGGAAGTCTCGTCGTGCGCTGCACCGGAACGATTTCGCGAAAGGAATCCATGTCGCACGCGAAAACGTTTGCGCCAACTTCGAACGCCAGCAGGCGCCGAGTTGGAATCTGCGGCTCTTCTTCAGCCAGCTGTTCCGGTGGGACTGTTACCGCCTCACTCATAAAACCCGAAGGCAGCGAGGTGGTCGGCGCCGGCCGGCAACGCATGTTCGCCCGAAAGAACCGTCAGCGCGTGGGCAAGGTCCTCAGGCAGTGGAGAGCGAAAATCGAGCGGCTCGCCGGTCACTGGATGTTTGAACGCGAGCCACGCCGCATGGAGGAAATGCCGTTTGGGAGGAAGTCCGGCCACACGACGTCCTCCGCCGCCGCCATAAACGTCATCGCCCATGACAGGATGGCCGATAGACGCGAGGTGAACGCGGATTTGGTGAGTCCGTCCGGAATGGAGATGCGCACGAAGAAGGTCCCCCGCGTCGAACCGGGCAAGGCGTATGACGTCGGTCTTGGCCGGCCGACCCTTATTGACGATTGCCATGCGCTTCCGGTCTCGTGGATCGCGGGCTATTGGCTTGTCGATCGTCAGTGTGTCCGAAGCCAGATGGCCCCAGGTCATCGCAGCGTATCTTCGGACCACCCGCCGATCGGCAATCGCGGCGCTCAAAAGCCGGTGCGCCCTGTCGGTTTTCGCCACGACCAGCAAGCCGGATGTCTCCTTGTCGAGGCGATGAACCATACCGGCGCGCTCTGGCTCGCCCGCCCCGCTCAATGCCCCGCCTCTGCCAAGCAGCGCGTTCACGAGCGTGCCGGTCCAGTTGCCGGGCGCGGGATGCACCACCATGCCGGCCGCTTTGTCGACTACGAGCAGCGATTCGTCCTCGTAGACGACGCTTACGGGCAGGTCTTCTCCCAGTAACGCGCGCTTCTCCGGCGTCGGAATCTCCACACGGATCGTCTGCCCCAGTTCCGTCCTGAAGCTCGCCTTCTCGAGCCGACCATCTACCAGCACGTGTCCCTGCGCGATCAGCGTCGCTGCCTGGGTGCGGGAAAGCCCGGCCTTCTGGGCCACAAACAGATCGAGGCGGACATTGCTGTCCGCCTCGACGGGAATTTCCCTAATGTCGCTCAGGGCTAGCTCTCCGTCTGGGTATCCGACACCGGCGCTGCGGTCACGCCGGGAGCGGGAGATCGCTCCTCTCCCCAGAGCACCCATGCGAGGAGAAAAGCTCCGACGCTGACCGCCATGTCAGCGACGTTGAAAGTCGGCCAGCGCAGGTCGCCGATTCCAACGTCGATGAAATCCACGACGCCGGTGGCCGAACGGATCCGGTCGACGAGGTTTCCCACGGCGCCACCACATACCAGACCGAGTGCCAGGACCCGAACGAAATCTCCCTGACGTGTCGATTGATAGAGACGCCAGAGAATCACCAGCGCTCCCGCCGTCAGGGCCATGAAAATCCAGCGCGAATACAGACCGAGGTTCAGGCCAAAAGCGGCCCCGGGATTGTAAACCAGCGTAAGTCTGAGGTGGTTGCCGATAATCTCGTGCGGGATGTGCTGCGGGCGGAGAGTTGCCGCGGCAATGAGCTTCGTTACGAGATCGAGAGCAACTATCGTGATCAGCGTCCCCCAGAACAGGGGCGGATTAGGCTTGGCGCTTTCCATCTTCTTCGCGCTGCTTGCACTCGATGCAGTATCTGGCATGCGGCAGTGCGTCGAGACGCTCGAAGCTGATGTCCTTTCCGCAATTGTGGCACTTTCCGAACTGCTCGGGATTCCGATAGAGACGCCGCAGCGCTTCGTCGATGTGCCAGAGGAAACGCCCTTCCTGACTGGCGAAGAGAAACGCCTTCTCACGCTCCATCGCGTCGGTTCCCTGATCGGCCATGTGGAATGAGTAAGCGCTCAGATCCCCGTCCGCGCCTTGCGGCGTGGAACCGAATGTCTCGTCATAGTGGCCGAGCTCCTTCAGAACGCGCTTCCTCTCTTCCATCAAACGCTTCTCGAAGTGCTGCAGGCTTTTCTTCGCCATTGCCTTAGGCTTTTTGCTGCCGGCTGCTGTTCCCATTTCTAACCAACCCTCTCCAAGGCGACTTCGACGTTCTTGCCATCAAGGTCGAACGTGTGCGTCGCGTGTGTGCCCTGTATTTTCTCGCCGACGCTGAACCGGACAGCAAGCACTTCGTCGGCAATCCATTTCTGAAACTCCTTCACCGCCTCCCTTATCTCATCCTCGGCGCCCACGAACAGCGTTATCCGATCACTCACAGCGAAACCCGATTCCTTCCTTAGCCTTTGAATCCTGCTCACCAGCTCGCGGGCGAGGCCTTCCAGCCGCAGCTCACGCGTGACGACAGGATCAAGCGCCGCAAAATATCCGGCTTCCTCCTTAACCACCAACTCGCCAGACGCGCGTCGCACGATAGTGAGATCGTCCGCACCGACCTCTCGCGATTCGTTCCCAACCGAAACGTAAAGCGGCTTTCCCGACTCGAATTCTCTAAGCGCCTCGCTGGTCAGCGCCTGCACTGCTTCGCTCGCCAACGGGGTCTGCTTGCCGAACTTCTTACCCAGCGAACGGAAATTCGGCCGAGCCTGTAAAGTTACTAGATCGTCCGCGCTCGAGATGAACTCGATTTTCTTAATGTTCAGCTCGGCCGCCAACAAGGGGCTTAACTCCTCGAGCATTGCCTCCGCCCTGTCGGCGGCGCCTCGAAAGACGACTCCCGGCAGCGGTACGACGCACACCATTCGCGCCAGGGGCTGGCGGACTTTTACCCCGGCATCCTCGCGCGCAGCGCGACCGAGCGTTGCCAGCGTCCGGATGTGTGACATGGCGCGCTCCAGGTCCACGTCGACCTCGGTCGTCGGGGTGCGCGGACGTGAATAGGGCGCGAGATGCACCGACCCGCCAGTAAGCTCGCGATGCACCCAGTCAGTCACGAACGGCGCGAACGGCGCGAGAGTGCGGCAAGTAACGACCAACACCTCGTGCAATGTCGCGAATGCCGCACGATTGTCCGGAGCGTCCACATCGTAGAAGCGATGCCGGCTCTGGCGCACGTACCACTTGGAGACGTCTTCGTCGAAGAACGTCATCACCGCTTTCGCAGCATTCGTCGCCTCGTACCGCTCGAGAAACGCGTCCGCTTCGCGCTCGACCGATGCGAGCCGCGACAGTACCCACCGATCCAGCAGCGGACGATCCGCAATTGCAGGATCTTCATTCGACGGCGACCACCCGAAGTTCGCGTACTCCGCGAAGATGCCCGTGTAGACGTTCTTGAAGGTCAGGAGAAACCGGCCAGCAGTATCGCGGATTCCTGCTTCGTCGAAACGACGCGGCATCCAGATCTGACTCGACGTCGTGAGGAAGAGTCGCACTGCGTCGGCTCCGTGACGGGGAATCACCGTCGATGGATCAACGACGTTTCCGACATGCTTCGACATCTTCTGACCTTGAGCATCCTGCACGAGATCGTTGACGACAACCGCACGGTAGGGTGCGGTGTCGTTAGGTCTGCCGAGCGTTGCCTCGGCATCGGACGCGGCGGCGCTGGATGAAGAGCCTGCCTCGTAGTCCAGCACGTTGTTCGGCAGCGCGTCACCCAAGCCCGTCGCGATTGCGAGCAGCGAATAGAACCAGCCGCGCGTCTGGTCGACGCCCTCCGCGATAAAATCAGCTGGATAGTAGCGCTCGAATGTCTCGCGATTCTCGAACGGGAAATGCCACTGCGCGAACGGCATCGACCCGGAGTCGAACCAGGCGTCGATGACCTCCGGGGTGCGCGACATCGTTCCCCCGCACTTGCACTTCCAAGTGTAGCTGTCGATGAACGGCTTGTGCGGATCGAAATCCTCGGGCAAGGCCTTACCCGATCTTTTTGCGAGCTCGGCGTAACCCCCGATTGCCTCCGCGTGATCGCTTTCGCGGTCGCACACCCAGATCGGCAAGGGCGTTCCCCAGTAGCGGTCGCGCGAGACCGCCCAATCGATGTTGTTGGTCAGCCACTCACCAAAGCGGCCGGAGCCCGTTTCCGCTGGATGCCAGTCGACGCGCGAGTTCCTGACGAGCATCGCGTCCTTGAACTCAGTGGTTCGGATGAACCACGACGTGCGGGCATAGTAGAGAAGCGGAGTGTCACAGCGCCAGCAGTGCGGATAGGCATGCTCGAACAATGCCGACTTCCATAGGACGCCACGACGCTTCAGCTCCTCGATGATGATCGGATCGGCGTCCTTGACGAACTTGCCGCCCACGAGTGGCATCTCGCTCGGAAATTCACCGCGCAGATTTACCGGCTGGAGAAACGAGAGTCCGTTGCGCTGACCGGCCGCATAGTCATCGGCGCCGAATGCTGGCGCCATGTGGACGACGCCAGTGCCTTCCTCGGACGACACGAAATCCTCGCCGACGATGATTTCGTGGTTTCCATCCTTGTACTCGACCCAATCCAGCGGACGCTTGTAGCGCTGGCCAACTAGCTCTGTCCCGCGGAACGACCGCACTGTCTCCCATCGCGCCGCAAAGTCGTCGCCAAGCACCGCTGGCGCGCGCGTAAGAGAAAGTATGACTGTCTCGTCGGTATCCGTCTTCTTCTTTCGCAGCTCCACATACTCGAGCGCCGGATTCACCGCGAGAGCAACGTTCGAAACGAGCGTCCATGGCGTCGTCGTCCAGACGAGAATGCGCCGGTGCGACGGAGACTTTGATTTTCCGTTCTCAATCAGATCGAGCGCTACGTAGGCGCTCGGGTCCTTCACGTCCTTGTAGCCCTGCGCGAC
>DASQPS010000283.1:0-3985 GCA_035643845.1 Gemmatimonadaceae bacterium
GGGTCGAATTATGATGCGCGCTTTGCCAGTGCTCCGTCTGATGTGGGCCGTCGGTCTGATAGGGGCCGTCGCGCCATCGTGCCTGATTGCACAATCCTCCAGAACCTCAGTAGTCATAGCTGGAGTTGCCGACGCCGATACAGGAGCGCCGCTCGAAAATGCCGAAGTCAGACTGGTGGATGCGAACCTGTCTGCAAGAACCGACTGGACTGGTGAAGCGCGGATCCCATTCGTGACGCCCGGCAAGCATCGGTTTGAGGTGCGACATCCTGGGTACAGCGTTCTCAACGTCGATTTGCTTGTGGAGGGGGATTCGACGGGTCCGGTGTTCCGCCTGGCTTCTACAAAGCCGGTGCCTGAGCTCGAACCGGTTACTGTTGGCGGGCAGCGAACGCCGTCGGCCCTCAAGGATTTTGAGGCTCGTCGCGCGCAGGGACTCGGAAAGTTTCTCACCGCCGACCAACTGGCGGAGCAGATCAATCAACCGCTTATCAGTATTGTGGTCCACGCCTTCAGCGGACTGATGGCAGCGCAGGATCCCGACCGCCTTGGTCACGATATCCTGATGACGCGCCGCGCGAATGCCCGACTCGATCCGACTATCCCGTCAAATGAGCATTATGTGGAGTCGCATTGCGGTGTCGACGTCTATCTCGACGGCTCGCAATACAGGGATGACCTGGACGGAATTCGACCGAGCGATCTTGCGGGCGTCGAGTACTATCCGATGAGCGCTGCTCCCGGCGAGTACCGCCGGTTGTCCGGCAGTTGCGGAGTATTGTTGCTCTGGTCCAAGAGTAAGTAGCCGAGCAGCCGCGCGCGGCTACATCCCGAACCAGTAACTGATCTTCAGCACGAAGATGTTGTCCGCAGGCGCTGTCGGCTGCGCATTACCATGACGGAGGGACTTATGGATGTAGACGTCGTCGAACGGCCGAAGCTCCATCTCGCCAGTGTCAGACATGTTGGCTCGTACATGCGGATCAACGAGGCATTTCGACGTCTCGACGAGATCGTTACGAAAGCGAGACTGAGCAATCGCGAATCGAAGTTGGTGGGCATCTATCACGACGACCCGTCGACGACGCCGGAGGAGAAGCTGCGTGCGGACGCAGCAATCACTGTTGCGCCGAACACGAAACTTCCGCCTGGGTTGAATGCGGTCGAAATTCCCGCCGGTCGTTACGCACACGCGGTCCATCGCGGTCCCTACGCCGGGCTCGGCCAGGTTTGGAATCATCTGAGAAATGTCTGGCTGCCGCAGAGCGGCGAGCACCTGGGCGATGGAATGAGCTACGAGGTCTATCGAAATACGCCGATGAACGCGAAGCCCGAGGATCTGGTGACGGACATTTACCTTTCTCTCAAGTAGCGGTCGGATCGATCATCAAAACGGAGATATGATATGGCGACGCCAGCAAAGAACACGATTTGCCTCTGGTACGACCACGATGCCGAAGAGGCCGCGCGGTTTTACGCGAAGACTTTCCCGAACTCGTCGGTCAACGCCGTGCACGTTGCGCCCGGAGACTCTCCGTCTGGAAAGAAAGGAGCCGTGCTAACCGTCGATTTTACGGTGATGGGCATCCCGTGCATCGGACTCAATGGCGGACCTATGTTCAAGCACACTGAAGCGTTCTCATTTCAGGTCGCTACGGCTGACCAGGCCGAAACCGATCGCTACTGGAACGCGATCGTCAAGAACGGCGGCGAGGAAAGCATGTGCGGATGGTGCAAGGACAAATGGGGATTGTCCTGGCAGATTACGCCGGTCGCCCTGACGAAAGCGGTCAGTAGCGCCGATCGCGCGGCGGCGAAACGCGCGTTCGATGCGATGATGCAGATGAAAAAGATCGACGTCGCGACAATCGAGGCAGCGGTGCGCGGCGGTTGAGCAGTTGAGCAATCTCCTCATGTCGCATGAATACATCACTTCGTAGCATCACGCGTTCCTGGAGGCATCCATGATCAAGTCGACGCGATTCGCGAGGACAACTGTCGCTTTCTCGTTCGCGGTTGCACCAGCCGGGCTGGCTGGCCAACGCTCAGCCCCAATCCAGCCACAATCCGGGACACAGCTCCTCATGCTCGGCACAGCGGGTGGACCACCTCTGCGAGCGGATCGCTCGGAACCGTCGACGCTGCTCATCGTCGACGGCCGGCGCTACCTCATCGACTGTGGTATCGGTACTGCGCGACAGCTCGTGAAGGCTGGCATCGGATCGGAGACGATCGGCACAATCTTTCTCACTCACTTGCATCCCGACCACACTCTTGGCCTGGTCGATGTCCTCGCGAACGACTTTCAGCAGCGGGATCTGCTGGGGCCGGATCGCATCATCACTATTTACGGACCGCCGCAGACGAAGGAGCTAATAGACGCGGCGTACCGTTACATCAGGATTCCGGCCGCGGTGTTCGCGGCCGAGGGCGGCGGCCCGAGGGGCGGAGTGCCCACGACGACGCCGTTTTCCGTTCACGAGATCAACGAAGGCGTCGTGTACCAGGACGACAAAATTCGCGTCATCGCGACGGAGAACTCCCACTACGGGCTGATGCCGCCGAGCGCACGTGCGATGATGAAATCGTACAGCTATCGGTTCGAGACGCCGCATGGAGTTATTGTGTTCACCGGCGACACGGGACCGAGCAACGCAGTCGTGCAACTGGCGGATGGTGCCGACGTGTTGGTGTCGGAGGTGGAGGATTTCGTGGCGGTCAACGCGTTTGTCGATCGAATGGCGGAGCAGAATCACTGGCCGCCCGAGCGCCGGAATCAGTTCAGGGCGCACATGACCCAAGAGCACCTCGACATCAAGGATGTTGGACAGATGGCCGAACGGGCTCACGTAAAGTCGGTCGTATTGTATCACTGGGATCCGCGGGATCCAGCGACCTATGTTGCGGGAGTGGCGAAGTATTTCTCTGGCCCGGTATTCGGCAGCGCTGACTTGGAGCGGTACTGCCTGGGTGATTCGTCACCGGCTGGTCAATCTGGCCGAACGCAGCTTCACCTCTGCGAGTAAGTGTGCTGTGTACCGGCAGTCGCGGCCTTCGTCGAACGGACGATCTAACCCGGCCGAGCTCTTCGCGGCTCCTTTCGGCGCTTGCGCTACGGCGAGCGTAGTGACAATCATCCTTCTAGCGGTGCACCTTTCTCGGGAGCTTCTATGATGATCCTTCGACCTGTAGCATTGCTGACGGCTTTGATCGGCTTAGGTGCGTGCCACCAGCAGACGATCAGCCAAACCGCAGCACTCTCCTCGTTTTCGATGAGAATTGAGCGAACCAGTAACGGAATCGCCGCTCAATGCACCGCGGGATGCCGATGGACATCCGTGACCGCCGATTGTGCTGGATGCGTTCATAGAATTGACGCGGCAGGAGTCGGCCCTGCGTCCCAAATCGAAGATCGGACCATTCCTTTTGCCTTTAACCTCCAGGAGCTTAAAGGCGAGCTAGTCGCGACTAGTATCAAAGGAACTTCTTGGGCGAAGATTTCCTGGGGCTGCGGAGGATCGCCGTGTTCCGCGCACGTGGATGAAACCGGAGTAACGCCGGGCAGCTGACGCCTTAATGGTCTTCCTTCGGAAGGCAATCGAGGGTGCACGATTGCTCGACGCTTGTGCGGACCGACCGGTCTACGATTTAATCGGGACCGACTACGCGCAGCGGCGGCGTTCCGATCCGCGAATCGCCGACGCGATTGAGTCTGCACTAGGCGACGCCGTTTCCGTTCTGAACGTCGGAGCGGGTAGCGGATCCTACGAGCCAGTCGATCGGCAGGTCGTGGCGGTCGAACCGTCTTCGGTGATGCTCGCGCAGCGCCCGCGCGCGTCCGCGCCCGTCCTCCAGGCACAAGCCGAAGCACTGCCGATTACAGACACGGCGTTCGAAGCAGTCCTTTGCGTCCTTACTTTGCACCACTGGACGGACTGGCTCCGGGGTTTGCGCGAGTGCGTCCGCGTCGCTCGCGACCGCGTAG
>DASQPS010000284.1:0-9467 GCA_035643845.1 Gemmatimonadaceae bacterium
AGACGGTTTATGGATTCGGGGGCGCCGTCGATGAGCGCTCTGTACAGCAGCTGGTGAATCTCAAAGGACGACCACCGGGCAAACCGTTTCTTCTCCTTGTTGCAGCCAGCGAAATGATTACGCGACTCGGCCTGCACCTGACGGGCTATGCGTCGATGTTCGCCGCTAAGTTCTGGCCAGGCCCGCTCACTCTCGTGTTACCAGGCGGGGAGAAGCGTGTCCCGGACACTCTGCGCGGGCCAGAGGGCGGTATCGCGGTGAGATGGACTCCGCATCGCTCATTGGCGCGGCTGATTCTGGCTCACGGTGATCCGATTACGTCGACAAGCGCGAATCGCCCTGGTGTGCCACCCGCAATTTCCGCCGATCAAATCGTCGCGCAGTGGAGCGACCCGATCGCGCGCGGTCTCTTGCGTGTACTGGACGGTGGACGGCTTCGCGAATCCGAACCCTCGACCGTCGTCGACTGTACCGGCCGACTGCCCCGCGTGATCCGACCCGGCGCCATCCGCGCCTCCAAGCTACGAGAAAGTGTCCCCGATCTTGTCGGAGATGCCTGACCGATGAATCTCCTTTTCGTCTGCAGCGGGAACACTTGCCGAAGTCCGCTCGCCGAAGCACTCGCGAAAAAGGTCGCAGCCAGTCGCGGAATCGAGGACATTTCCGTCTCGAGTGCCGGAACGAACGCGATCGAAAACGTGCCCGCGACGGACGAAGCGCTCCTGGTCGGGATGGAGCGCGGCCTCGATCTCACGGGCCATCGTTCGCGACAGCTCACTCCGGCAATTGTTTCTGAGGCCGACCTCATTTTCGTGATGACCCCGGGACACCTCGAGCAGGTGAAGCAGATGGGAGGTCGCGGAAAGGTTCACGTAATCGACGAGTACGCGTCCGGCGCAACAGACAAGGGCATCAGCGACCCGTACGGGGGCGATCTCGACGCCTACAGAAATACAACCGACTCGCTCGAAGAGGAGCTCGAGAGACTTTTTGACCGTCTTCAGAGCTGAGACCGTTCGGCCTCCAGGAGTTACTCCGCGACGCCTGGTTCTGGTAGGACACCCGGTGAGTCATTCACTTTCGCCGATTTTCCAGAATGCGGCGCTCGAGGCGGCGGGACTTTCCGTTTCTTACGAGGCGATCGATGTCGAGCCATCGAGCATCGATTCGATTCTGCAGACCTTCAAAGACTCCGGCGTTGGTGGCAACGCCACGATCCCGTATAAGGTTGCCGTCCATAACGCTTGCGACGACCTGAGCGATCTCGCCGCACGCGTTCGCGCCGTGAATACTTTCTGGGTCGAGTCGGGCCGGCTTGTCGGCGACAACACTGATGTCGGTGGATTCACGGCCGCGGCCGGTGCTCTCCTGGGAAATGAGTTTCGATCGGCGCGTGTCGTGGTTCTCGGCGCAGGCGGCGCGGCCGCAGCGATCCTGGCCGCGGTAAGCGCGTGGCCCGCGGCCAGCGTCGTCGTCCTTTCGCGCAACTTCGATCGAGCTTGCGCTCTCGCTCAGCGATTTTCCGATGTGGCCCGCGCTGAAAAGAACGTGGATGGTGCCTTGTCGTCCGCGACATTGGTCGTCAACGCCACTCCAATCGGGCAATACGACAACGATCATCCAGTCCCTCTCGAGCAGATCCCGAGTTCGGCCGCTGTCATGGATCTTGTCTACCGCCGCGGCGGCACCGCATGGGTGAGATCAGCGACAAAGCAGGGATTTCGGGCAGCGGACGGTCTCGAGATGCTGATAGAGCAGGGAGCGCTATCGTTCAATCGGTGGTTCGGAATCGAGCCGGACCGCGCGGCCATGCGTCGCTCGATTTCGTAGCCAGGAGTCTTCGGCTTTCGCGACTGGCAGAGAGTTTCGGCGGGGTCGTCGACCTGTTGCTGCCGCGGGTCTGCGTTTCCTGCGGGCGTCTATTGTCGAGGCACGAAAGCGGGATGGCTTGCCTCCTCTGCTGGTCTCGGCTTCCACTGCTCCCCTCACCACAGTGCTCGCGCTGCGGCCACCCGTTGGTCTCTGCGAAGTGCCAGTGGTGCGACCTTCTGCCACCGTTCGTGCGTTGCGTGAGATCGGTCTGTTGGATGCCAGTCGAGCCGGCGTCCTCGATTGTCCATTCGCTCAAGTACGGCGGGTGGGCGCTGATTGCGGAAGAGATGGCCGAGCGGATGAGCCGAATGTCATGGCCGCGCGACGTTCTGGAGGAACGAACGGCGCTCATTCCAGTTCCCCTTGCGTCAGCGCGAAAAAGAGAGCGTGGCTATAATCAGAGCGAGCTTGTAGCTCGTGGTTTGTCCAAGCGGTGGCGCATTCCAGTCTGGTCGGACGTCGTTGGACGTGCGCGTGAGACGCGATCTCAAACCCGGTTGACACCCGAAGAAAGACAAGGCAACGTTGCAGGCTCGTTCAAAATCCGCGACGGCAGTTTCGACGCGCTTATTGGTGCGCACCTCGTGATAGTAGATGACGTCGTAACAACAGCGGCTACACTCAACGAGTGCGCGAGAGTGCTCTACGGAGCGGGCGCGCGGATCATCAGTTACGTGACTTTTGGCCGCGCCCATGCAAGTGGAGACCGGCTTTAACCGAATGGAGCTCAGGGAATGGCAACAAGGATAGGCATCAACGGATTCGGACGAATTGGCCGGCAGGTTCTCCGCGCTGCAAAGGAGCAGGGAGTCACCGATCTGGATTTCGTCGCCGTGAACGACCTCACCGACACACGCACGCTCTCGCACTTGTTCAAGTACGACTCGATCCACCGGGCCTTTCCGGGCGAGGTTGAAACGACCAAGGACTCGATCATCGTCAACGGCGACGAGATCAAGATCCTCTCGCACAAGGATCCCAGCCAGCTTCCGTGGAAGGCGCTGGGCGTGGACATCGTGCTCGAGTCTACTGGGCGCTTCACGGATGCGGAGTCAGCGCGCACGCACATTCACTGCGGTGCGAAAAAAGTTCTAATCTCTGCTCCGGCCAAGGGCGAAGACATCACTGTCGTTATGGGCGTCAATGACGACAAGTACGACTCCACCAAGCACACCATCATCTCGAACGCTTCGTGCACCACTAACTGCCTCGTTCCAATGGTGAAGGTGGTCCGGGACAACTTCGGGTTCCGTCATGGGTCGATGGTCACGATTCATAGCTACACCAATGATCAGCAGATTCTCGATCTTCCGCACAAGGACCTTCGCCGAGCGAGAGCTGCCGCGATGTCAATGATCCCCACGACCACGGGGGCGGCCAAGGCGACGGCGCTGGTGATCCCTGAAGTCAAAGGCAAAATCGACGGGAGCTCGATCAGGGTCCCCACGCCGGACGTGTCATATACCGTCCTGACCGTCGAAGTCGAGAAAACGGGTGCGACGAAAGATTCCGTGAATGCAGCTTTTCGGAAGGCAGCTGCGGAGGGCCCGTTAGAGGGAATACTTCGCTACACTGAAGAGGAGCTGGTCTCAGCCGATTTCATCGGCGACCCAGCGTCGTGCATTCTCGATTCGAAGGTCACCAATGTCATCGACGGCACGCTGGTAACCGTCCAGGGCTGGTACGATAACGAGTGGGGTTACGCTTCGCGCTGCGTCGATATGCTTCGCTTCATAGGGTCTCGACTCTAGACAGCCGACGATGAGAAAGAAAACCGTGCGCGACCTCGGAGACGAGCAAATCCGGGGTAGGCGCGCGCTCCTCCGCGTCGACTTCAACGTCCCCCTCGACGAGAACGGTGAGATTACCGACGATACGCGAATTCGCGCGGCATTACCTACGATTGACTTGCTCCTGAAAAAGGGAGCACGTCCGGTAATTCTGTCGCACCTCGGACGTCCGAAGGGCAAGCCGGAAGCGAAATACTCTCTGAGCCCGGTCGCGAAGCGCCTCAATCAGCTGGCTCAAAAAAACGTGATTTTCATCGAATCCACCGATTCGGACGAAGCGCTGAAGGCGAGTCAGGAGCTTAGTGCTGGAGACATACTGCTGCTCGAGAACACGAGATTCCTGGGCGGTGAAGAAAAAAACGATCCGCGGCTGTCTCGCGCGCTGGCGGAACTGGGCGATTTCTTTGTCAATGATGCGTTTGGAGCTGCGCATCGGGCGCACGCATCGACGGTTGGAGTTGCGGAGCATCTCCGTCCGGCTGTTGCTGGACTGCTCATGGAGAAGGAACTGGAATACCTTGGCTCCGCTCTCGCCAATCCAGTCCGTCCCTTCGTCGCCATACTCGGCGGAGCCAAGATTTCTGGCAAGATCGATGTAATCGAACAACTTCTCCCGAAGGTGGACGGCCTTCTCATCGGCGGCGCGATGGCCTGCACTTTTTACAAGGCGATGGGTCTCGAAACCGGGAAATCGCTTGTCGAGCCCGATCGCGTTTCGATGGCGAAGGATCTTCTCGATAGAGCGGGAATGCGTCTGACGCTGCCGCACGATGCTATGGTTGCTCCATCCCTCGATGATCCAAACGCGGCGAAAGCAGTCGCGCGGGATGCGATACCCAAAGATCAAGCCATGTTCGACATCGGTCCCAAAACGATCGCGTCCTATTCGAGAGCGATTGCCTCGGCAAAGACAGTCATCTGGAACGGACCGATGGGCGTCTTCGAGACGCCGCCGTTCGACAAGGGCACCCGCGCAATCGCCGAGGCCCTGGCTGCAGCGACCTCAAGAGGGGCGACAACGATAGTGGGTGGCGGCGATTCGGCGGCTGCCGTTGCGGAGGCAGGTCTCGAATCGAGCATGAGTCACGTCTCCACGGGCGGAGGCGCTTCTCTGGAGTTCCTGGAGGGGAAAAGACTTCCAGGCGTCGAAGCGTTGGACGACGCGTAAATGAAGCGACCTATTCTCGCCGCCAACTGGAAGATGAACAATGGACCGACGGCGGCGAGAGCGTTTCTGGAGACCTTTCTCCGGGGCTATCGGCCCGACGGAAATCGCAGCGTCATATTTTTCCCGCCGGCGATTGTGATCCAGCAGGTTGCCAAGACACTTGGCGACCGCAGCGATGTCATCGTCGGCATCCAGAACATCCACTGGGCCGAGAAGGGGGCTTTCACAGGCGAGATATCGGCAGGCATGGCGAAAGATGGCGGCGCGCGCGTCGTCCTCGTCGGCCACTCGGAGCGCCGGCACGTGTTCAACGAGTCCGATGCTGATTGCGCAAAGAAGTGTGCTGCTGCATCGAAAGCGGGCCTGGCTTTCATGCTCTGCGTGGGCGAGACGATCGCTCAACGTGAGTTGGGCGACACCGAGCGCATCGTCATCCACCAGCTGCGGGAAGGTCTGTCGCAGATCTCGAATCTGATATCGACGGATTTTCTGCTGGCTTACGAACCGGTCTGGGCGATAGGTACCGGGCTTACTGCTTCAGCGGGCGACGCGTCAGCGATACACACTGTCCTGCGAGCGGAGCTTAAAAAGATGATCGGCACCAGGGCGGACGAGATTCCGATTTTGTACGGAGGCAGCGTGAACGCGGATAACGCAGCGAGCCTGCTGCGCGCGCCCGAGGTCGACGGGCTCCTCGTTGGTGGCGCGAGCGTCGATGCGACTTCGTGGCTCAGTATCGCTGACAAGCTCGCATAGCGAGCTTGAGTTTTTCATGCGTCGGGTCGATATTGCAATGCTACGCTAAACCCTAACTCTTTCAATGCTTTACACGTTTCTTCTAACGGTACTCGTCCTCGATTGCATCGTTCTCATGCTCGCGATTCTACTGCAGAGCGGGAAGGGGAGCGGTCTCGCCGCGAGCTTCGGAGGAGCCAGCTCCTCGCCAGACGCTCTTATTGGAATTCGGCAGGCAGGCAATCTTCTCACGACAATCAGCTGGTGGGGAGGCGGGCTTTTTCTTGGCCTATGCTTCGTGCTGCAGATAATGTCGACGCACACGAGCGCGCCGCGGTCGGTTCTGGAGAAAGGCTTGGGGAGCCAGCCAGCAAACGTCGCCCCGCCGCCGACATCCGCCCCCGCGGTTCCACTCGAACCAGCTCCGACGGCGAACACTCCCACGACTACCACGCAAACCACGACCGGTGCGAAAGCATCGCAAGGAACGAAGCCACCTGCAAACGCACCAAAGCGATAAGTTGATCGCGGGCTCAATCACCGAACCGGGGTTCCTCCTCCTTGAGGACGGAACCCTTTTTCGTGGCAGGATTACCGCCGAACGCGCTGCCGCACTGCCCGCGGTGGCCGAGGTTGTATTCACCACGAACATGACCGGGTATCAGGAGGTGTTTACCGATCCCTCTTATCGCGGACAAATAGTAGTAATGACGGCCCCGCAAATCGGTAATTACGGAATCAATACCGACGACCCCGAATCGAACGCGCCTCAGGTCGCGGGAGTCGTCGTTCGCGAGCTGTCGAACACGTATTCCAGCTGGCGAGCGACGGGCTCACTTGGTGCGTGGCTCGAGGAGTTCCAAATCCCGCTCATAACAGAGGTTGACACAAGACGCCTCACGCGACACTTGAGGGCGGCCGGCGTCATGCGCGGGGTGATATCATATGGAACTGAGGCGGGCGAGGATGCTCGCGCTGCGCTGGAATCGTGTCCCTCAATGGAAGGTCTCGATCTCGCATCACGAGTGTCGACGCGCCAGCGCTACACCTGGGGCGACCCACGAGCAACGCATCACGTTGTAGCATACGACTATGGAATCAAGCGTAACATCTTGAGGCTGTTCGCCGACAATGATTGTCGAGTGACAGTTGTGCCGGCTGATACTCCGGCGGAAGCTGTGCTCAACGACTCGCCCGACGGAATTTTTCTCTCTAATGGTCCCGGAGACCCCGAGGCAGTCTCATACGCCCCGGGAATTATTCGGCGGCTAGCTGCGGAACAAATTCCGGTTTTTGGAATCTGCCTGGGACACCAGCTTCTCGGTTTGACTTTCGGCGGGTCCACGAAGAAGATGCCTTACGGTCATAGAGGCGGAAATCATCCTGTCCGGGAGGTCGAGACCGGCAGAGTGCTGATCACCTCTCAAAACCACGGGTTTGCAGTTGAGGGCGACGACCGCGTCGTCAATGGGGCGCCTGATCTTGAGGTCACTCACGTCAATTTGAACGACGGAACGATCGAGGGCCTTCAGCACCGCAGCCTCCCCGTTTTTGGTGTGCAATACCACCCGGAGGCGGCACCCGGTCCTCATGACGCACGCCCGCTATTCCGTGAGTTCATGAGCGCCTTGGGCCGCTCGCTGAGGTAACTGCGAGGTCGCTTGACAGTATTTCAGTAAAGCCATAATTTGAAAGCACTTACGCTACTGCGTGCGTTTTCATTCGGAGTTTTTCAATGACCAAAGCGGACCTCGTCGAGCGCGTCACCGCCCAGATTTCACGCACGGCCGGGCCGATGATTTCCAAGAAGGATTGCGCTCGAGTCGTCGACGCTTTTCTTGAGGCGATAAAAGCATCGCTTCAGACGCAGGAAAACATTGAAGTGCGCGGATTTGGCACCTTCAAGATCCGTAATCGGAAGACGCGCATGGCGCGCAACCCACGCACCGGTTCACCTGTCGAGGTCTCCGCTCGACCCGTACCGGTGTTCAAGCCTTCGAAGGAGCTGCGAGCGCTGGTCGCCGGCGTTGACTTGTCGCAGATGTCGGAAGCGTAACGACTTAGGGCTGCTGTAGCGGCAGTAGGAGACTCGCGCTTGTCGACGGTCAGAGTGCAATTGTTCGCTTCCTACGCTGAAGCTTTTGGTGGGCCAACCATAGATGTCCCTCTGCCGCCCGGAAGCAAAGTGAGCGAACTCATCGATCGGATCCGCGCGCTTCCCACCGCATCCGGTCTGCCTCCCGCGCCGCGTGTGGCGATCAATCGCAGTTTTGTCTCCCCTGAGCAAGTCGTACTTGTCGATGACGAGATCGCTCTGATCCCGCCGGTTGCGGGTGGATGACGCGATTTGCAATCGTTGAGGACGAGGTCGATGCCGCGCGCGTCCTTGAGGAGGTGCGCTCGAAGCAATTCGGCGCGATAGCGGTGTTCCTCGGCACAGTGCGAGAAGTGAACGAAGGCCGCGCGGTTACTGCGATCGAATATTCCGCCTACAAATCGATGGCAGAGGCTGAGGTAGCGAGAATCATGGCAGAGGCGGAGGAATCGTTTGGTGTATCGACGCTGGTGATCGAGCACCGAATCGGCCTTCTGCAGCTCGGCGACATCAGTGTTGCGATTGCTGCCGCGCACGAACATCGCGTCCCGGCGCTCGACTGCACTCGCTACGTCATCGAGGAAATCAAGAAACGGGTCCCCATCTGGAAGCTCGAGCATTACGCCGACGGTGCGCGGGAATGGGTCGATCCCACCCGCAGCTCTGCGGAGGCTTCGCGGACATGAGCGACGCGTTGCGCGACACGTTTGGCCGGAGCATCGAGTATCTGCGAATCTCGATCACCGATCGCTGCAACTTTCGTTGCCTTTACTGCATGCCGCTCGCGGGGCTCGAGTGGCTGCCGAAGTCTGACATTCTCTCATACGAGGAGATAACACGCGTCGTCCGTGAGCTTGCGCCGCTCGGACTAAGACGCCTACGCATCACCGGGGGCGAACCGACGCTACGGCCGAACGTCGAAACTCTAGTTGCAATGTTGGCTGATGTACCGGGGATCGAGGATATCTCGCTCTCGACGAATGGCGTTCGATTGCCGGCTCTTGCACGCGCGCTCAGGCGAGCGGGTCTTGATCGCGTCAACATGAGCGCCGATTCGTTGAGGCCTGATCGCATCAAGGCGATTTCCAGACGCAGCAGTGATTTCGATCCGATTGCCGCTGCGCTCGCCGCCGAGGAGGCTGGCCTCGCGCCGATCAAGCTCAACGTCGTCGTGATGCGAGGAATCAACTCCGATGAGGTGTGCGATTTCGCCCGGCTCACTTTTGCTCACGGCTGGCACGTGAGATTCATCGAGCTGATGCCTGTGGGTGAGATGCGAGATCTGACGTGGGAGCACGTCGTGCCAACAGACGAAATTCTCCAGACCCTCGGAGAAATTGGCCAGCTCAATCCCGATCCCGGACCTGCGCGCGGCAATGGTCCAGCGCGGTACTATCGGTATGCAGGCGCGCCCGGTAGCATCGGCGTGATCACACCGATGTCGCACACATACTGCGCTAGCTGCAATCGCGTCAGACTCACCGCTGACGGCCGGCTTCGCACCTGCCTGTTCGGCGACGACGAGGTCGATCTTCGAACTCCGCTCAGGGCTGGGTTGCCACTCGAGCCATTCTTTCGGAGTGCGCTACTGTCGAAGCCGAAAGAGCATCATCTGCTTCAGATGAGCGTCGGCGGACTGCGCGCGCTCTCGCAAGTCGGCGGCTGACCTCCGGGATTGATCGGATTGCTCGCGCTGTGCGGGCCCGATAGCTTTCGCGCACAACTCTCCACAACGTGAAAGTGCAATGGTGAACAAGATTACCGTGGTCGGCGCTGGTAACGTCGGTGCGACCACAGCGCAGCGACT
>DASQPS010000285.1:0-4384 GCA_035643845.1 Gemmatimonadaceae bacterium
CATACCTGCCGAGAGTTGACAAAAAGCGGCTGGTAGGTGAGAGCGCTGATAAGGGATCCGGCCCGAGCGGCGATGGCGCTCGGACAACTGCCTGTGGAATTCCGCGTCGGGGATGTGCGCGACGCTACCACGCTCAGAAGCTCGCTCGGAGGCTGTGGTGCGGTGGTACACCTCGCCGCGGTCGCAATCGAGAAGAAGGGGCAGACGTACCGCGAAACAAACTCTGCGGCGACTGAGCGTCTGATCTCCGCGGCGAGAGCGCAGAACATCCGTCGAATCATATTCATGTCGCAGAACGGCGCGGATAGCAGGTCACCGCACCCATTTCTTCACAGCAAAGGCGTGGCGCAGGATTCGGTGAAGACCAGCGGTCTCGCGTGGACGATTCTGCGTCCCTCCGTGATTTTCGGGCCGGAAGATCAATTCGTGAATGTCCTCGCGAGACTGATCCGTCTCACGCCGAAGATTTTTCCGCTGCCCGGTGGCGGAACGGCGCGGTTTCAGCCTGTCGCCGTGGACGATGTCGCGCGGGCGGTCCGGCTGTCACTCGAGAAAAAGGATACGGTGCAGCAAGTCTACGAGCTGGGCGGGGCAGTGCCACTCACGCTCAGGCAAATGACAGAGAGGATTCTCACGGCGATGGGGACCACGAGAAAGCTCGTCCCGGTGCCCGTGAGTATTCTGCGACCTCTGGTCGTGCTCGCTCAGCGTGTTCTGCCGAATCCGCCTGTGACGTCGAGCCTTTTGGATCTACTTGCGGTCGACAATACAATCTCCAACAACGCGCTCACGGAGAAGTTCAAGATCGTGCCGGTTCCGTTTGCGGGCGACGAGCTGCAGTATCTGCGGCGCATTACCGCAAAGAGCGCGTTCCGGTCATTGTTTGAGCGAAAGGACTAACTGCGAACAACTACGAACTGCAAAATAAAAACTACCGGCAGGCGGACTGCGAACTGCAAAATAAAAACTACCGGCAGGCGGCGTTGGGCCGAACCGGCCCAGAGCCGCGGGCTTTTCGATGTGGCGGTCGCGTAAAAAACAATGGCAATCCGGCGCGCCTACAAACGCCACCGGAAGAGCCCGTAGCCCAACGCCGGTTCGGCCCAGAGCCGCCTGCCGGTAGTTTTTATTTTGCAGTTTACAGTTGTCCGCAATTCGCACTCAGTCCGCGATCATGATGCGGTCAGTTCGCGTCCCCGGCCAGTCCCAGTTCCGCCTTCCGGCAACTCTGCGTCCCGAATCGTAGGCCTTGGTGTCGCGAGATTTGGCGCGTAGCCGTCGAAGAAGAGCTTCGCGATAAGGGCTTTCCGTCCGCGCACACCGATCTTGTCGCAAGCGCGCTGGATGTGCTCGTTTACCGTATGGGGTGAGACGCCGAGTCCGTTGGCGATCGACTTCGTGGCTTCACCGCGCGCGATGGCGGCCACGACTTCGCGCTCCCGCAGGGACAGTGCATAGAGGTGGGTGAGAAGCTTTGCGACTTCCTGCGGCATCGCCGGTCGCACGACCACGACTACGGCGCTTTCGCCGCTAGCGTCAGGTTCAGCCAGGGAGGCACGCATCATGTACCACCGACCCGATTTCCCGCGCGCACGGATGTGCAATTCGAACCCGAGCTCGTCGGGTCTGGTGCGAAGCTGGCATGCAAGTCCATGGATCGACAGCGGCACCTCCTCCGTGGTGCCCAAGCCCACGTCCGAGAGATCGGCGATCCACGCGGCAGCAATGGGAGTTCGGAGCGTGGCGTTGTTGTGCGAATCGAGGACGATGACGCCTGGCGCGCTCTCGCATTGAGAGGCGTCGTCGGCGATGCCGCGGTCAATCAGCGCGGCGGTCTGCAGACCTCGTGCAATGTGGGGAGCGAGACGCCTGAGGAAGACGTAGTCGCGGCCAGTAGTCGCTAGCGTGCCCTTTTCCCGCATCAGGCACCACGTTCCCCACAGTCGACCCCCGTCGGCTAGCGAAACGTGAATCTGCTCGTCGATTCCGTAGGAGCGCATCGCCTCCCGTGCACGCTCCGAGTGCTCTATCAATGAGGAGACTTTTATGCCTTTACGCGGCATTTCCATCGAGAGTCGAGCGAGGTCCTCCGGGTAGAGAACTTCCAGGTATGTCCGCGCCAGACCGGGAGGAATTCCACTTCCTACTGTGTGGGTGCTGAGCCCGGTGTCGGGGTCGCAGGTGCTGAAGGCGTGCGCATCGAAGTCCACGGCGTGCGAGACCCGCTCGGCGACCTCGTGGCGCAGCGTGACCGAATCCAGCCCTGCGTAGCAAACTCGCTTGGCGGAGTCAAATGCTGCGTCCAGGGGAAAACCCTCCCTTCGCTCCGGCTTGTCCCTCTTTTTGGGGACAGCGGAGCTCTTTTTTGGTGACGATTATTCTGTGCGATCCGCTGGGCGGATCAATACCCCATAGTGGCATTGCGCACGAGTGAGCGCAAGCAGAACCGAGTGCTTGCCGTTCACTTGTCCCCACATTCACAAAAACACGACAGGAGCTCCTGGATGATCTCGCAGCATCTCGCGATTGGAGTCGCTCTCACCACCGGGTTGACCCTGGTGGTTGGCGGCGCGCGGGGACATAGCACATCGTCGCTCGCCAACGACGCAACGCCCCGCATGCTTACCGTAACGGCCACCGATTACCGGCTCTCGATGCCGGACACGCTGATCGAAGGCGCGACGACCATCCGCCTCGTTAATCACGGGCGTGAGCCGCATCAGGTCTTCCTCGTGCATCTGCTCGATAACAAGGGCGGTGCCGACCTGCTCTCGGCAATGAAGAACCCGGGTCCCTTTCCAAAGTGGGCTGTGGGAGTAGGCGGCCCGAACGGCGTCGATCCGTCCGCAACGTCGTTGCCGACCACCGTCGATCTCGCTCCGGGGCGATATGTCGCGATGTGCATAATCCCCGGCCCCGACAAAATCCCTCATGCAATGAAGGGCATGATCAAGGATTTCATCGTTCGACCGAGCGCACGAAAGGGTACGGCCGATGCGAAGCCAGATCTTACCGTCTTACTCTCCGACTACGCCTATCAGCCGTCGAAGCCAATTACCGCGGGCCGTCATGTGATCCTGGTGAAGAACGACGGGACGCAGCTTCACGAGCTGGAGCTGGCAGAGCTCGCTCCCGGAAAAACCGCAGCTGATCTGGCTCGCTGGGCAGACGAAATGCAGGGTCCACCGCCGGGCCATTTCCTGGGCGGAGTGAGTCCAATCGCGCCAGGCAAATCCAATGAGCTCGCGGTGAATCTTCGTCCAGGACACTACGCGATGCTTTGCTTCGTGCCCGACGCCAAGGACGGTAAGCCGCACTTTCTGCATGGCATGATTCGCGAATTCACAGTCAGCTGAGCCATCTACGGGTGGAGGGGCGCCGAATGAGAAGTCACTCGGACAATAACGTCGACTCGCCGGCAGCTGTGGTGCGCTCGGTGTTCACGCGAGTCTTTGCCGGCGACGTTGCGCCGTTCGCCACGAATCCGGGGCTCGCGTCGCTCGACAAAGTGTTTCCGGGAATGCTGCGAGCATTCCCGGATTTTCGCGCCGAGCTCAAACAGCAAATGGTGGACGGCAACCGTGTCGCTTCGCAATGGATTTTCCGCGGCACCCACCTCGGCGAATTCCACGGAGTGCCACCGACTGGCAAGTCGGTTGAATTCCAGAACATCAGCATTTGTGAGGTCGTCGAGGGACGTATAGTTGCCTACAACAGCGAGATCGGAGCGCTCAGGTTGCTGATGCAGATCGGAGCGCTTCCCTTCGGAGCGGCGAAGGCCGGAGCAGAGCCAGCGCTAGCAAGGTGATACGGTTCTTGCAGCGCGGCGTCTCGAATGAGCCGCACAGCCACTATCCGTTTTGTAATTGGCGCTTCCGTCGCGTTAGTCGGCTGCCGCGATCGACAGCGCACCATTGATCCGTCGAGCACGGCGAACACGACGCCGCGCACGACCGCCGAAAACACGAGTGCGCAGCGTACTTCGGCCGGTTCCGTCGATTTCGCGGAGAAGCCGCTCGTCGACACCGCAGAAACGCCCACGCATGTCGTGCGCAGATATTACGACGCGATCCGCCGACACGATTACAGTGCGGCGTATGCACTCTGGGCTGACGGTGGCAAAGCAAGCAACCAGACCGAAGCGACGTTCGCCGCGGGTTTCGCGCAAACCACAGAGGTGAAAGTCAACCCGATCGACAGTGTCACCGTCGGAGGGGCTGCCGGATCGCAGTACGCGACCGTACCGGTAACCGTCGACGCAATTCTCCGAGGCGGCCGACGCCAACACTTCGAGGGGACCTACACGTTGCGACGGTCGATGGTTGACGGAGCGACGCCCGAGCAACGGCGGTGGCGGATTTATTCGAGCGACCTGAAGGGCTGA
>DASQPS010000286.1:0-2277 GCA_035643845.1 Gemmatimonadaceae bacterium
AGTTGGGCAGCTCGTCATAAAGGCGAGATCGCCGGGCAACTACGTGTACCGGGCGACCGTGCCCACTGCCGCTGGCAGAGTGACACTGCTAAGCGGGGCGCTCGGCGGTGCGCTGGTGGTCGACACCGCTGGCGCGCCGGCGCGACCGAATGATCGAGTCTTCGTGATCATGGCAACGCCCGATTCCGTTGCCCTGGCTCACCTCGAAGACCGCGCGGCGGCGGGCCGGGTTCGAGCCGAGGCTCCGCTCGGCTCCGGAGGACCCAATGGGTTCGAGGGAGTTGCCTTCACGATCAACGGCCGTGCCTGGCCGAACACCGAGCGCATTCCGACGACCGTAGGCGATTCGCTTCACTGGCGAGTGATCAACGCATCCGCGGAGTCGCACCCGATGCACTTGCACGGATTCTACTATCGCGTGGACGCATTCGATGGCGCCCGCGTGGATCAATCCACCCCTCCCGCCCCGGGCCAGATGGTCGTCACGCAGCTGCTGCCGCCGCTGGCCGCGATCTCGATGACGTGGTCGCCGGACCGTCCGGGCAACTGGATCTTTCACTGTCATTTTGCGCTCCACACCATGCCGGACTCGATGTCGGCCGCGGCTAACAATGGGCGCATGCGCGATATGACTGGCCTCATACTGGGCGTCAACGTCGCTGCGCGCCCAGGACTGCAGGTCGCGCAGACTGCGGCCCACCCTCGCCATCTCCGGCTCGTCGCGACGGTCGACAGCCTGCGAACGATTGGTGTTCTCAACCCTCCCGGTCGTTACATCCCCGAACCAATGATGCGCTTCGTGCTCGAGGAGGACGGTCGTCGAGTCGACACAAAGCGGGCGTTCAGTCCCGAGCTCGATCTCACGCGCGGCGAGCCCGTGTCGATCACGATCTTGAACCATCTTGCCCGGCCGACGAGCGTGCACTGGCACGGCATAGAACTCGGGGACAGTTATATGGACGGCGTCCCAGGCGTGAGTGGGGCGGGAACGCGACTGACGCCCGAGATCGCGCCGGGGGATTCATTCGAGGTGCGTTTCACACCGCCGCGCTCGGGAACGTTCATGTATCACGCGCACGTGGACGAGCCGCGTGAGGAGCAGGCGGGGCTCGAAGGCGCGCTCATCGTCCGCGAGCCTGGAGCGGTTCCGTCACCCGATGAGCACCTTTTCTTCTTCAAAGGGGGCGGGATCAACGGCGAGCCGAACCCCGACACCATCGTGTTGCACGCAGGTCGGCCGGCCCGGTTGCGGCTCTTCAACCTGGCCAACTGGGAGGTGTTGACTTCCTTCTCTTTGACGTCGCGCCCCGACAGCGCGCTACGCCTCGCCAACGACACACTGCTCGTGCGCTGGAGGCAGCTGGCGAAAGACGGTTTCGATTTGCCGTCGGCGCAACAGCTTCCTCGGCCAGCGCGCCAACTCGTGAGCATGGGCGAGACGTACGACTTCGAATACACGCCCGAGCGGCCAGGGACACTCCGGCTCGAGCTGCGAGGGCCAACGGGTCAGCTGATTTTCAGAGTGCCGATCCGTGTAGAGTGACGCGTGTTCGATTTGTTTTTGGCGCCGCCTTGATGCCTAACGAACGTTGCCCGAAAACTCAATCGCCCGCTCCGTCCGTCAGCTCAGGATAGTTCCGGCTCACGCGTGTGATGTTATCGCCCTGTCCCGGGGATAACGTCTCGTTCGGGTCGAGACACCAGATCCCATCGAGCAGCCGGTTACGCCGAAGGACCTCGTGAATTCCCGGAATGCATCCACGAAAAGCGTTTGCCGCATCGAACACCGCGGCGTTCGCATCGGTGAGAGCCGCTCCCAACGAGAGCAGTGACGAGTCTATCGAGCCGGATTCGCGCGCGCGCTTGATGCGCTCGAGCAGCTTCACCGCCCCACGCGTCCACACCGCCCACTGCCCGAGCAGGCCGCCGTCGATCCACCGCAGCGCAGTCTTTCCGTCGACATCGATCGAATACGGCGTCAGAAGATCGGCGACGATGTTGTCGTCGTTGCCCGTGTACAGAGCGACGTCATCTCGGCCCGCTTCCACGACGGCGCGAACGACGTCGAACGTCTGATACCGGTTGAACGGCGCGATCTTGATCGCCCACACGTTCGGAATTTCCGAGAACCGCCGCCAGAAGTCGTACGACAACACGCGTCCGCCAACGGCCGGCTGTAGATAGAAACCGAAGAGTGGAATTACTTCGGCAATCGCGCGACAATGCTCGATCATCGCCGCTTCCGTTTCCCTGCGCCAATCGCCGAGGCTCAACAAC
>DASQPS010000287.1:0-4020 GCA_035643845.1 Gemmatimonadaceae bacterium
TATGTGGACAGCCCGCTTGCGATCGATGCGACTACCGTCTTCGAGATGCACCCCGAGACTTTTGACCGAACGGAAGAAATGGTTGAGAAGACAAAGAACCTGTTTCGGTTTGAGCTTCTCCACTACACCCGCGACGTCGAAGAGTCCAAGGCGTTATCGCGAGCGCATGGCCCAATGATAATTATCGCGGCGTCCGGGATGATGGAGAACGGCCGGATTCTTCATCACCTCGCTCAGGGTGCCAGTGACCCACGTAATACGATACTGGTGGTGGGATACCAGGCTGAACACACCCTTGGGCGGAGGGTTGTCGAGAAGCAACCGGTAATTCAGATATTCGGCGACGATGTCCCTCTTCGAGCACGGGTCGAAGTGATCGACGGCTATAGCGCGCATGCAGACCGCACCGAGATGATCAATTGGCTCGGTCGGGTGAAGGACAAATCACCGGGCCTCGGCTCGATTTGGCTGGTGCACGGTGAAGCGAATGTTCAGGACGAATTCAAGACGACGCTTGGAGCGCTCGGGTACTCGGTGGAATGTCCGGAGCCTCACGCGCGATATGAGTTCTAACGTACCTTGCATTCATGAAGCGGGCGAAAGCGAAACAAGCCTTCATAGTCGTTCGACGGGTGGTGACTGCCGTCGTCGCGGTGGCATTCTGCCTCTGGCTTGTCTCAGCTGGTGCGGTTCTGCTCTGGAGCTCGCGTGATGAAGCCCGGCCAGCGCAGGCGATAGTAGTTCTCGGTGCCGCGCAGTATGCGGGCCGACCATCGCCTGTTCTGCGCGCCAGACTCGATCACGCACTCGACCTTTGGAACCGACACCTGGCTTCGCTCCTGATCCTGACCGGTGGTACGGGCACGGGAGACACGACCAGCGAAGCTGCCGTAGGAAGGGCGTACGCGGTAAGGCACGGAGTCCCGGATACGGCAATACTGGTCGAGAACGAAGGGCGCACGACGAGTGAGTCAATGCGGGCTGTTGCCGGGATGCTCGAAGTCCGGGGTTTGCAAAGTGCGCTTCTGGTCAGTGATCCGTTCCATATGCTGAGGCTCAGGATACTTGCCAGGCGTTTCGGCATCACGCCATATACATCGCCGACCCAAACGAGCCCGATCTCGCCAAACCGAGTCGAACGGTGGAAATATATTTTCAGCGAGTCGATCAAAGCACCGATGGCCTTTTTAATCGAGAGGAAGCTGTGAGGCAAAGACCTACTTTAGTCGCGAGCTGCTACTTAATAGCTCTACTTTTTGCTGGCAGTCTGGCGGCGCAGACTATTCCAAGGATCCAATTCGAGAAATACACTCTGCCCAACGGCCTCGAGGTGATTCTTCACGAAGACCACTCGACCCCGATCGTCGCGGTCGATACGTGGTACCACGTCGGGTCGGGCGACGAGCAGGTGGGTCGCACAGGGTTCGCGCATTTGTTCGAGCACATCATGTTCATGGGATCACAGCATGTGCCCGTTGGCGCCTTTGACAAGCTCCTGGAATCCGCTGGTGGCGATAATAATGGATCGACCACCGAGGATCGCACCAACTACTACGAGACACTGCCCTCGAATGCTTTGGCGCTGGCGCTCTGGCTGGATTCCGATCGGATGGGGTTTCTGTTGCCCACAATGGATCTCGCGAAGGTCAATCTCCAGCGCGATGTCGTCAAGAACGAACGCCGCCAGCGCGTCGACAACGTTCCCTACGGGCGAGCGGACGAAACGATCCTCGCGGCGCTTTATCCGAAAAACCACCCTTACTCCTGGCCGGTGATCGGGTCGATGACTGACTTGAGCGCGGCTTCGCTGGCGGATGTGCAGAACTTCTTCAGGACCTACTACGCCCCCGATAATGCTACGCTGACCATCGCAGGAGACTTCGACCCGGCAACAGCCAAGAAGCTGGTCGCTGAATACTTCAGCAGTATTCCGCGCGGACCAACGATTCACCGGAGGACGACCGTTCCCCCGGTCGTCATTCCGCGTGACACTTTCCTCGTGCTGGAGGATCGTGTCCAACTTCCGCGCTTGTACTATACGTGGCACTCGGTAAAGGATCTCTCGAAAGACGACGCCGCGCTCGACATCCTGGCGCAAATCCTTGCGAATGACAAGAACTCACGTCTCTACAAACGTCTTGTTTATGAGCTCCAGGTCGCGCAGGATGTCGGGGCAGGGCAGGATGGCAGCCGTCTCGATGGCAAATTTCAGATAGACGTCACGCCGAAGCCAGGTCAGAAAGTCGCAGATATCGACCGTCTCGTTGAGGCTGAGATCAAGAACGTCATGGACAATGGCATCACCCCGCGAGAGCTCCAGCGAGCGCAAAACTCCTTCAAGGCGCGATTCCTCAATCGACTGGCGAGCGTTCTGGGAAAGGCCGACAGGCTCAATTACTACAATTACATCGCGGGGAATCCGGACTACGTGCAACAGGATGCCGCGCGGTACGATCGAGTGACTGCCGCTGACGTTCAACGGGTTGCGCGAACCTATCTTGGCCGGCCAAAAATCGTTCTCACGGTTGTTCCAGAAGGGAAAAGAGACATGATGCTGACCGCAAGTGGAGGTGGCCAATGACTGGTCTCAGAGTGTTGGGCACCATTGGTGTTGCAACCGCTCTCTTGATTGGAACGGAGTCGATCGCCAGCGCACAGGATTCCATTGATCGTTCAAAGCCACCGGAGCTGGGACCGCCTCCAACGCTCTCGCTTCCGCCCATCGTTACAAGGCAGTTGGCGAATGGCCTGAAACTCATGATCGTCGAGCAGCATGAGCTACCACTTGCTGATTTTGTGCTCCTTGCCGGAAGCGGCAGCACTTCTGATCCAGCGGGCAAGCCGGGGGTCGCGAATCTCACTGCAGCGATGCTCAGAGAAGGCACAACGACCCGGAAGAGTCTCGAGATTGCGGACCAGGCAGCTTTTCTAGGAGTCAATTTGTCGTCGGGCAGCAGCTGGGAATCGAGCACCGTTTCGCTCCACACTCCGACAGCCCAACTGGATAGCGCGCTCGCTCTTTTCGCGGACGTGGCGCTTCACCCCTCCTTTGCGGCGAGCGAGTTCGAGAGGCTCAGAAAGAATCGGCTCACGGATCTTCTTCAAATCAGGGATCAAGGACCGGCGATCGCCAACCTGGCCTTTCCCGCAATCCTGTACGGAAGCAGTTATCCGTATGGACTTCCGTCAATCGGCACCGAAACATCGGTCAAGTCACTCACGACTGCCGATCTTCAATCGTACTACCAATCGAACTACAAGCCGAATAATTCGACGCTCATCATAGTCGGCGATGTAAAGCCCGATCAAATCGAACAGAAGATCAACGCTCTATTCGGCAGTTGGCAGCGTGGCGAAGTACCTCAGGTCGCATATGGGCAGCCACCAAAACCTGGTGCGACCACGATCTATCTCATCGACAAACCAGGAGCTGCGCAGTCCTCGTTTCGGGTCGGCAGTATCGGGGTCCCGCGATCGACAAAGGATTACTTCGCACTCAGCGTGATGAATACCATCCTGGGGGGTTCATTCAGCAGCAGGTTGAATCAGAATCTGCGTGAAACCCGTGGCTATACCTATGGCGCTGGGTCGCGCTTCGACATGCGGCGCGAAGCGGGGCCGTTCACAGCTTCGGCAGAGATCGTCGCTGCAAAGACGGACTCGGCGCTGCTCGAATTCATGAAGGAGCTGAACGGAATTCGGCAGTCGATCTCGCCCGCAGAACTCTCGCGGGCAAAGAGGTATCTCCAGCTGCAGTTGCCCGGAGATTTCGAGACGACGCAGCAAATCGCGGGAGCGCTCGTACCGGTCGCGCTTTATGGGCTTCCGCTGGATTACTACAACAACTACGTCCAGAGCATCGAAGCGGTAACTCTAGCCGACGTCAATCGCGTTGCGCAGCAATACATCAATCCAGCAGCTCTGGCGATTGTGATCGTGGGCGATCGAAAGACGATTGAACCAGGCCTCAAGTCGACGAACATCGGCCCGATCATCATCCGGAATATCTCGGGCGATGTG